>CANNRV010000233.1 GCA_947508145.1 Comamonadaceae bacterium | reverse complement strand
GCAACCCCAAAGTGTTCGCCGATTTCGCACCTGGCTTCACCGACGGTATCCGCTGCGACACCGACGGTAACGTGTGGTGCGGTTGGGGCTGGGGCGGCATGCAAACCAATGGCGTGCGCGTCCATCACCCTGATGGCACTTTGCTGGCTTTCCTGCACACACCTGAAGTCATTGCCAACCTGACCTTCGGCGGCACCAAGCGCAACCGTTTGTTCATGACGGGTTCTACTTCCATTTACGCCCTGTACGTGAATGCACAAGGCCACGCTCTGAGCTGATACCCTTCAGTCCAAACGTTCTCCAAGTGAAAACCGCAGTGCTTGCACTGCGGTTTTTTTTCGTAATTGACAGACAATGCCTGCCATGCACACCACCCACGCCACACCTGACAAGGATGCCATCGCCTTGCTGCCCGCATTTGAGCGACTGGGTTTGCAACAGATTCAGCTGGTCAGCACAGCGCTTCAAGCCCGGCAAGCCCGCGAGCAATTGCTGCAACACCGCGCATGGGGTTTTGACACCGAGTCCAAACCCACGTTCAAAGTGGGTGAGGTATCCGACGGCCCCCATATTGTTCAACTGGCCACCGCAGATCGCGCCTGGGTGATTCAGTTGCACGACCCCGAATGCCGCGCCGTGGCCGCAGAATTGCTGGGCCATGCAGGCATAGTCAAAGCCGGGTTTGGTTTGGGCGACGATCGCAAACGCATCATCCACAAACTGGGCGTAGACCCAGCTGACATGCTGGAGCTAAACACGGTGTTTCGCGAACGCGGTTACCGCAAAGACATGGGTGTCAAAGGTGCTGTGGCGGTGCTGTTTAACCAGCGTTTCATCAAATCCAAAAAAGCCGCCACCAGCAACTGGGCAAATACACAACTGACTGAAGCGCAACTGATTTACGCGGCCAATGATGCGTATGCGGCCTTCAAAGTGTGGGAAGCACTGAGCGCTACAGAGTTGACCAGGAAAAACTGAGCTGGTTTTCGGATGGTCATGACCCGTGCATGAGTATTTTTTGCAATGCCAGCATCAACGGCACAGACACTACCGCACACACCACTGACAAAGACAAACTCAGCGACACCTCGGCTTCCATGACCCGGTAACGCGTGGCAAACAAATACGAATTAATGCCAACGGGCATGCAAGCGGTCACCATCATCACGGTCAGCGGCAAGGGCGGCAAACCCAGCGCCCATCCACCCGCCAGAATCAGCAAGGGGTGAAACACATTTTTCAGCGCCACCATTTGAAACACCTCACGCCAGCGGATGGATGAACCCAAGGTGCTGGAAGAAGAACGCCAAGGCAAGCCTTTACCCAGCACTTGAAACAACTGTATGCCCACCAACAGCAAGGCCAAGGGTGAATAAGCCTGGCCCATCCACCCCATGGGTTTGTCGATGGCTTCAGGCATCACCCAACCCGTTTGAGCAAACATCAAACCAGCGAATGCAGGCAGCGACACAGGGTGCAGCACAGCGCCTTTGATCGTCTTCCACAAGGTCACAAGCAGTGACTGCTGCGCCGCAGTCTGTCCAGATTGGTTATGTTCACGCGCACCGGCAAGTTCAAACAACAAGGTGGCATAGGTCAAGATGATGAGTGCATGCACCGACACCAAGGTCATGATGTAGACCTGCCCCTCGGGTCCGTAGGCCAAGGTAATGAGAGGAATGCCGATCATCACGGCGTTGCTATAGGTGCCCGCCAATGCCCGCATGCAACCACGTTGCGTCAAGCCGTACACCGCCACCCACAGCGTGAGCCACGCCAATGTCAGCGTGTGATACATCATCACCGGCTGCAAATCGAGTTGCTCTAAATGCACCCCTGACAAGGTGTGAAACAACAACGCAGGACCCAGCACATTAAATAGCAGCTTATTCAAATCTTGCAAGCCTTGGGCCGACACCCAAGCCAGGCGACCGGTGAAATAGCCGCAAGCGATCAACACAATCACAGGAAGCAGGGCTTGAAAGATGGCGGGCATGCAACGATGTTAACGGGCGCTCAACATCATGTCGATCATTCCCAAGCCCGGCGCTGCGGCTGCGAAATCACGTTCGTATTTAGGCTTAGCGGCTGACAACGGGGCGACTTGAACTGCCTCAAACCTCTTCTTCTGTATAGCCAACTTCTCGCTGGTGGCGAATGCGGGCGACCATGACCCGGTCCAGAGCATCATCCCAGGCATAGCGTGCCAAATAGCCGCTGCGTCGGCGGGAGATGATCAGTTCACGCATACCATCCTCCACCGGGCGGCCAATACCGGGTTGATGCGTCAACACTTCAAGCGCATCCAGAATGAAATCAAGCAGCTCCCCGGCCAAGGTGTCTGCTGACTCGTGTAAAAACATTTCCAGGCGCACCAAATCCTGAAATGCCGCTGGACTGAGAAATACGGCGCTCACACCTCAGCCCATTTTTTTCGGACGCAAGGCTGCTGGCGGCGCGCCCTTCCCCCGGCGATGTTCTTTCAATTGAGAAAAATAAACTCGAACATCCGCCAACGCATGACCTTTACCGGTGGACTGCATGACCGCCAACGCATCGACCGAGTCTTGTGCAAATTGTTGCCGCAAGCGCTTGCGCTTCGCGGCATCGGCCAGTGTGCTCAGCATGTAAGCGTGCAGGCTCAGGCCCATTTGCTTGGCATCTTCTTCGAGCTGCAGCTTGAGTGCGCCGGGCAGTTTGAGGCTGGTGGGAATACTGGCAGGAACAGCGGGCATATCAAGCTCCATTGAATAGTAGTCAGATGTGACTACCGAAAAGATTCTACACAGCTGAATATTGAACGTTCGCGACTCGCTGCCGCCATGCTCGGTAACCCAGCAGATTCTTATCGAACAGGATTCCTCATATATGAATCAAATAACAATACACCCTATATAAATACAAATACTTTCGAGTAATATCACCGCTCACTTAATGAGCACTAAATGGGTCTTAACTGGAACGAAATTAAATCCAGGGCATTGCAATTCAGCAAGACCT
>CANNRV010000232.1 GCA_947508145.1 Comamonadaceae bacterium | reverse complement strand
TGGTGGTTGATCACCGATCGGGCGGCTTCAATCACCAATGGCATAGGGTGGCCGTGCAAGTTAGCGACGATGAGCTGCTGTACGCACTTCATCATTTCGCCGTCTTCATCAATCACCTGCGCAATACGCACAGCAAATGGACCGGCCACGCCATACGCCAAGAACACGCCCATGAACGTACCCACCAGCGCACTACCAATCAAGGCACCGAGGACAGGCGGGGGCTGGTCAATCGCGCCCATGGTTTTCACCACACCCAACACACAAGCCACAATCCCCAACGCAGGTAAAGCACCTTCCATGTTGGTCCACACCGCAGCATTCATCATCTCGTGGTGGTGGTGGTTTTTAATGGAAGCTGTCATCACATCTTCAACAGCGTAAGGGCTTAAGTTGCCAGAAGACACCACCATCAAACGGATGGTGTCGCAAATCAATGCAAGCAATGCATGGTCTTTCAGCAAAGGCGGGTACTCGGCAAAAATCGCACTGGACTCCGGGTTTTCAATGTGCGGCTCTAAGGCCACCGCGCCCTCAGCTTTGAGGGTTTTCAAAATCTTGGAGACCACCAGAATCACCGCCAAATAATCGTCCTTGTGGTAGGTGGGTCCCTTGAACACTTTGCCAGCCGAGCCGTAACCGGCTTTCACAGTGGCGGTACTGTTACTGATGAGTGAAGCGGCCACAGCCGCGCCACCGATCTGGGCAATCTCCCAAGGCGCTGCCTTGATCACAGGTGCCATATCGCCGCCGTGGGCGACGAACACGCCGAAGACCGCGATCATCAAAACTACCAGACCTACTGCTGCCATGTTCTTACTCCACTGTTAAGACAAACGGGGCCGTGTGACCCCATTGCCTCCAAATCTGCCTCTAGAGTACCTGAAATTAGGTGCCCTTTGACAGGTGTTGAATTCAATTCATTGCCATTCCCGCAGGCTGGGCCCGGGGAATCAAAGCAGGCACGGTCTCCCATGCGCTGCGTATTTCCTTCATCAAACCATGGATCTCTTCCAAGGCCTCTAAGTCGTTGTGAGCATTTACGTGCAATAAACGGCGCGTTACATAGTCATAAAGTTCGTTTAAATTCTTAGCCAGGTCGCCGCCCTTTTCAAAATCCAGCGCGCCTTGCAGACCCAATACGATGCGGCTGGCGCGTGCAATGGACTTGCTTTTGTCATCCAGATTTTTATGAAGAATATGACCTTTGGCAGCAGACATGCTCTCAATCAAGCCGTCAAACAACATTTGTATCAGTTCAACACTGTTGGCCTTGGACACGCCGGTACTTACCTTGACTTGTCCGTAGGATTCAATAGCGCGGTGGTTGGCTCTCATGACAATGGCTCCTGTGATTCAATATGTGACATTGAATGATTCGGAGTCATGCGCTCGAACTTGAGAGTGATTCTGTGCATACCCATGAAAGTCATGCGGCAACCGTTCCAGCAGGCTGTTCATTCGCCACAGTAACAGGGGCTGCATTCAACTGTGACAAATCAGGCTGCAACACTTGGTCTTGCGCAGAAGCCGTATGAGGCAACGCCAGCTCTGCGTTGGCAGTTGGCGTGTCTTCCGGCGGCGGCAGATGTGCGTCTTCATCGCCGTCGGGGTGTATCAATAAGGTGGCTGAATACGCCTCAGTCAAACCCAAACCTGTGCGCGCATAAATCATGGCCGCCACCTGGTCCAGTGACTGCTGAATGCGCAATTCGTCTTCCGGTTTTTTGGCGGCGAAATCCACACCAGCCTGGTAAATACTGGCCAAGTGGTGCATGGGCAACCAGGACTCTACTGAGCCGCGCGGTGTGGGAATCATTCGGTTATTGGTAGGCACGCCCGCAGTACCTGCTCTGCCGTGTTTATAGCCTTCCATGAACACTTGTTCAATGTGCTGGCGCAATATGGGTTCGTAATGCGGTTTGAGTGTGCCCACAAATTTGGCATCCACGCCGGGCACTGGAATGCCGCTCATCGCGTCCCACAGGCTTTTGCCGGTCAGTTCACCGAACAAGCCGTCGTTATAGGTTTGCGGCATGTCCGGTTTGGCATAGCTTTGGTAAATCACATTCACCTTGTCGATGATGTAGAGCACCAGAATGAACACCAGCAACAAACCCCAGGCGAAGAAAAGTTGAAAGAAGCTGTTCATGCTGCCCTCCTGCCTGGTTTGCTCACCTGGTCTTCACCCACTTGCAAAGTGCCCCGCAGTTTTTTCACCACCGAGGACAAAATCTGGCTGACGCGGGATTCACTCACCTCCAGCACTTCACCGATTTCTTTCAAATTCAATTCTTCGACGTAATACAACTGCATCACCAGCTGTTCACGTTCGGGCAACTCGGCAATCGCATCGGTCACCGCTTCCATGAACTCGGCCTCTTCCACCATCACATCGGGTTGGTGCGAGGCATCGTCGGCAATGCTCATCACTTCTTCGGTGACGACTTCCAGCGAATAGGTTTCAAAGCGACGCGCTTTGCCGCGTTCTTTCTGAAAGTCTTCCAAGTCCTTGCCCATGTATTCGGCGATCTCGGCTTGCGTGGGTGCGCGTCCGAGTTCAGAAGACAGTGCATGCAAAGTTTCGTTGTGCGATTTATTGAAAGCGACAGCCGAGCGCGGCAAAAACGACAAGCGCCGCACTTCGTCCAGCATGGCACCACGCACACGGCTGTGAGCGAAGTTTTCAAAGTCCACGCCTTTGCTGGCATCAAACACGCGGGATGCTTCCAGCAGCCCCATCATGCCGACTTGTATCAGCTCGTCGAGTTCCATGTAAGCAGGTACACGCGCCTTTAAGTGCAAGGCCACGCGTTTGACCAGACCAAGGTGGGCCAAGACCAGTTCCTCGCCTTGCGGGCGGGCCTGGCTGTACATCTTCATTGGTGACATAGTACGCATCATTGATTCGTGCTGCTTTTCAGCAACCGCTCCATGAAAAATTGCAAACCACCCGAGGGCTGGTCGATAGGTCTTAACTGTGTGCACAACTCCGCCAATCGACGGAAGTCACGCGCGGCGGCGG
>CANNRV010000231.1 GCA_947508145.1 Comamonadaceae bacterium | reverse complement strand
CAAATCAACGCCGGTGCCATCGGTTTGAAGTTGCATGAAGACTGGGGCACCACGCCTGCGGCCATCGACAACTGTTTGAATGTGGCCGAAGACACCGACACGCAAGTGGCGATACACACCGACACGCTGAATGAATCCGGTTTTGTTGAAGACACGGTGGCCGCGTTCAAAGGCCGCACCATCCACACGTTTCACACCGAAGGCGCGGGCGGCGGCCACGCACCGGATATTTTGAAAGTGGTGGGCGAAGCCAATGTGCTGCCGTCTTCCACCAACCCGACACGCCCCTACACCATCAACACCTTGGATGAACACGTGGACATGCTGATGGTGTGTCACCACTTAGATCCCTCCATCGCTGAAGATTTGGCATTTGCCGAAAGCCGTATCCGGCGCGAAACCATCGCCGCTGAAGACATACTGCACGACCTGGGCGCGATCAGCATGTTCAGCTCGGACAGCCAGGCCATGGGACGCGTGGGCGAAGTCATCATGCGTTGCTGGCAGACCGCGCACAAGATGAAACAACAACGCGGACAACTGCCCGGCGACACTGACCGCCATGACAACGCACGTGTCAAACGCTATGTCTCCAAACTCGCCATCAACCCGGCGATTGCTCACGGCATCAGCCACGAGGTGGGCAGCATTGAGGTGGGCAAATGGGCCGACCTGGTGTTGTGGAAACCGGCGTTCTTCGGTGTGAAACCTTTCATCATCATGAAAGGCGGCTTCATTGCCATGGCCGCCATGGGCGACCCGAACGCCTCCATTCCCACGCCGCAACCGGTGCACTACCGGCCCATGTTCGGCGCCTTTGGCGGTGCTTTGCATCGCGGCTCACTCAGCTTTGTGTCGCAAGCAGGCATGGCTGCCGGCATTGGCGAGCGCTTTGGTTTGCACAAAACCTTGAGTGCGGTGAAAAACATTCGCGGCATAGGCAAACGCCATATGCTGCACAACGACTATGCACCGCGCATGGAAGTCGATGCACAAACCTATGCGGTGCGGGCTGACGGCTTGCTGCTCACCTGCGAACCGGCCAGCGTGCTGCCCATGGCGCAGCGCTATTTTCTGTTCTGATCAGCGCCGGTATTACCATGGTAGTATTTCTTCACAACATTTAAACCACGAGGTTTTTCATGGCCACTGTATCGGTCAAATTGGCGGACAGCACCAAAGCCAAGTTGCAACGCCAAGCCAAAGCCCATGGTGTGACCACTCACGCATTGATGGTGTCAGCGATTGAGGCGGTGGTATCTCAATCAGAGCAACAACACAGTTTTATCCAGCAGGCACAGAAAGCCAGACAAAAACTGATACAAACAGGACAAGCTTTAGACGGCGCTGCTTTGAGCCAATACCTCAAAGCCAAGGTCAGAGGAAAAGCAGTGTCCAAGCCGTCACCCGTTCATTTACATCTGCTCAAACCTGAGGCGGTATGACTCAATGGCTGATCTCGCAAGAGGCGGCAGATGATTTAGAGGCGCTGGTCGATTTTTTGTTGTCTGACATGCCCGAACATGCGGTGCAAACCGTGGATCTCATCATGGACGCATTGAATATTTTGCAAGATCATCCTCTTATAGGCCGTGCAGTTCATCCGCCATTTCGCGAATTGGTCATTTCCCGTGGCCGCACAGGGTATGTAGCACTTTATGAATATGACGCACAAGCCGATGTGGTCATCGTATTGGCCATCCGACATCAACGACAAGCAGGTTATTCTTAAGTCATGATTCATTACTCCAAACTCATACGCCAAGGCCAGGGCCTGGCCAACGCCTTGCTCAAACGCGCAGCCACCGTCACCCTGGATTGGGATGTGCGGCAAAAAAGCCGTTTCGAAACCACCGACTCCAACGGCCACAGTGTGGGCGTGTTTTTGCAACGCGGTCAGGTGGTGCGCGGCGGCGATGTACTGGTGGGCGAAGACGGTTCATTGCTCAAGGTACTGGCCGCACCGCAACCGGTGTTGCGCATCACCTATTGCACTGAGCACGGCAGTGTGTTTGATTTGACCCGCGCCGCCTACCATTTGGGCAACCGGCATGTGCCGATTGAATTGCAAGCAGACCATTTGAAAATCGAACCCGACCATGTGCTGGCCGACATGCTGCGCGATATGCACATGACCGTTGTTGCCGTGGATGAAAGTTTTGAGCCTGAAAACGGGGCTTACGGAGAACACAGCTCGCATGCAGGCCACGCACACCACGGGCATTCACACGCGCATGAACATGGACATTCACATGATGAAGCCCACACGCATGACCACGGGCATTCACATGACAAGCCGCACGTGCACGGTCCCGGCTGTGGCCACGACCATTGATGTCCGCGTTTGAATCCCGCCATGTTGTCACCTGTGAGTTTGTCTAATCCCGCCAGTCGCCTGTTGTGGTTGATGCAACTCGCCTCGCCTGCTTTGCCAGTCGGCGGTTTTTCGTACTCAGAAGGCATGGAGGCCGCTGTTGAACACGGTTTGGTGAGCGATGAAACCTCTGCACAGGCTTGGCTGATTGACCAATTGCATTTGGTGCAGGCTCGCAGCGAATTGCCTGTGGTCGCCCAAGCCATGAATGCTTGGCGCACACAGGACCAAGCCGGGTTGCAACAACTCAATGACTGGGTGCTGCAAACACGCGAAACGTTTGAAATGCGTTTGCAAACCGAACAAATGGGGCGCTCGCTGCTCATTTGGTTGCGCAATCACCAAAACACCGACGAAGCCGCGATGCAATGGTGCGAACAACTGCCGCCCACCTGGCCGCTGGTGTTTGCGCTGGCATTGCACACCCAAGGTGTCGAGACAGAACAAGGTCTGCTGGTGTGTGCATTTGCCTGGGCAGAAAACATGGTGCAAGCAGCCATCAAGTCCGTGCCATTGGGTCAACTCAGCGGCCAACGCATATTGGCGGCTTTAAGCACAGAAATACCCCTGGCTGTCGCGCATGCCTTGTCTGTGCCTGACAATCAACAGCAATCTTTTAACCCGCGTTTGGCCATTCTGTCAGCGCGACACGAAACACAAT
>CANNRV010000230.1 GCA_947508145.1 Comamonadaceae bacterium | reverse complement strand
GTGATGCCGCGGTATTCCGCCATCACCAGCGTCTGCGCTTGTGCAGCCAATGCCGACACTTCTGTGACGACGGCTTCTTTTTCACTGCGATTCAGACTCAAGGTCTACTCCTTCAAAATGTGTCTCGGGTCACCCCTTGACACGCCGGTTTCAGCGACCTGACTGTCAAGAAAAAATTCTTTTCAGCGGGATCGCCATCTGCGTTGGCTGGTGAATTAAGTGCAAACGGGTTGCACGCCAACGGTCTTGGATGGCTCAGCCGGGTTTTACAACCCGACTGACCCACCGCTTCAAAGCGGTGTTTGAAACCGCTTTGAATGCCGAGCGCTTTAGGCGCTCAGTGTTTGTGTATCGACTCGCACGCCCACACCCATGGTGGACGACACGGCCAACTTGCGCAGGTAAACACCTTTGCTGGTGGCGGGTTTGGCTTTGCTCAGTGCATCAACCAATGCAACCAAGTTGCCTTGCAGCTTGTCGCTGTCAAAAGAACGGCGACCGATGGTGGCGTGAACAATACCGGCTTTGTCGACACGGAATTGCACTTGACCTGCTTTGGCATTGCGCACCGCAGTGGCTACGTCGGGGGTGACGGTACCGACCTTGGGGTTAGGCATCAAACCACGGGGCCCAAGAATTTGACCCAAAGTGCCGACAACGCGCATGGCGTCGGGTGCAGCGATGACGACATCAAACGGCATATCACCAGCTTTGATGCGTGCGGCCAAATCGTCCATGCCAACCACGTCAGCACCTGCAGCCAATGCTTCGTCGGCTTTGGCACCTTGTGCGAACACAGCAACGCGTGCAGTTTTGCCGGTGCCGTTAGGCAACACCACAGCGCCACGCACCACTTGGTCAGATTTCTTGGCATCAATACCGAGTTGCACGGCCACATCGATGGATTCATCGAACTTGGCTGTAGCGCACTCTTTCACAATCTTCAACGCTTCGGTAAATGCATACAGCTTGTTGCTGTCAACTTTACCGGCGAAAGATTTTTGTTTTTTGGTCAGACGACTCATACCACGCCCTCCACGGTCACGCCCATAGAACGTGCAGAACCGGCGATGGTGCGCACGGCTGCGTCCAAGTCGGCAGCTGTCATGTCAACCATTTTGGTCTTAGCGATTTCTTCCAGCTGTGCACGTGTGATCTTGCCGACTTTGTCGACGTGAGGACGTGAAGAGCCCTTGTCTAATTTGATGGCCTTCTTGATCAAAGTGATCGCCGGTGGCGTTTTGATGATGAAGGTAAAGGACTTGTCTGCAAACGCTGTGATGACCACAGGCAATGGCAAACCCGGCTCAACGCCTTGGGTCTGGGCGTTGAACGCCTTGCAGAATTCCATGATGTTCAAACCGCGTTGACCCAATGCGGGACCGATGGGCGGTGAGGGATTGGCTTTACCAGCTGGCACTTGCAGCTTGATGAAGCCGACGATTTTCTTCGCCATGCTTTTCTCCTTACGGGTACAAACGCCTGTTGAGGGCTCCCCGAGGTTAACGACTCACTGACTACAACCTGCGCCGAGTCGGAAAACGCAGATCAATTCTTCAGAACCGGACAGTATTGCCCAGCCTTAGGTTTTTTCAACCTGTCCAAATTCAAGCTCAACAGGCGTGGCGCGTCCAAAAATAGTCACTGACACACGCATTTTGTTTTTCTCGTAATTGACTTCTTCTACCGTTCCGTTGAAATCGGTGAATGGGCCGTCTTTGACGCGCACAAACTCGCCGACCATGAATTCCACTTTGTGACGCGGCTTGTCGGTTCCCTCTTGCATTTGGTTGACGATTTTCAAAACGTCTTCCTGCGAGATCGGAGCCGGACGGTTACGCGCACCACCAACAAAACCTGTCACTTTGTTGGTGTGCTTCACCAGGTGCCAGCTTTCGTCGTCCATGATCATTTCAACCAATACATAGCCCGGGAAAAACCGGCGTTCGGTGGTCTTTTTCTGACCGTTTTTCATCTCGACCACTTCTTCAGTGGGCACGAGAATACGACCGAATTTGGACTGCATGCCCGCACGGCTGATGCGCTCCAGAATATTGCGCTCTACAGCTTTTTCCATACCCGAATAAGCATGAACCACATACCAGCGCATATCTGGGTGCGCAGGTGCTGTGGTGATCAGCGTGTTTTCCAACGATTCTTCGGTCATTATTTTTTCCATCCCAGGATCAGGTCATACAAAAGCCATTCCAGGGTTTTGTCGGTCAGCCACAAAAACACCGCCATGATCAACACAAAGCCGAACACATAAGCCGTCATTTGCATGGCTTCCTTGCGTGTCGGCCAGACCACTTTAAGTACTTCGCGCCAGGCATCACGGCCGAAACCAATCAATTGCCGACCGGCAAGCGAAGTGAAAAAGACAATCACCGCCAGCAACAGGCAAGCCACCAATGCAGACCATTGGATCAACACCCCTTGTGCAGGCAACGTGTAAAAAGCCGCCAAGGCAGCCAATACCAATGCAACAGCAGCAGCCAATTTAGCTTTGTCTGCAGTGCTGGTCACGTTTTCGATCTGTGCGGTGGACATGTCAGGCAGTCAGTTGGTGGTCAAAGTTAACAAGTCTTTAAAGCGAACCAAGCCCGCCACAAAAAGGCGGGCCTGTTGTTCACCCGATATTTCTACCAGGTGGCAGGGGCAGAGGGAATCGAACCCCCAACCTTCGGTTTTGGAGACCGACGCTCTGCCAATTGAGCTATACCCCTATGAACTTTCAACCACTAAGCGCCGCGCGGCGCTCAGTAGTTGTTTTCCTGGTTAAGCGATGATTTTGGCAACCACACCGGCACCGACGGTTTTGCCGCCTTCGCGAATAGCGAAGCGCAAACCTTCTTCCATCGCAATCGGGTGGATCAGCTTAACCGTGATTGACACGTTGTCGCCAGGCATCACCATCTCTTTGCCTTCAGGCAACTCGATCGCACCGGTCACGTCCGTTGTACGGAAGTAAAACTGCGGACGGTAGTTGTTGAAGAACGGTGTGTGGCGACCGCCTTCGTCTTTTGACAACACGTAAATTTCAGCCGTGAAATGTGTGTGCGGCTTGACCGAACCGGGCTTGCACAGC
>CANNRV010000229.1 GCA_947508145.1 Comamonadaceae bacterium | reverse complement strand
GCACGCAATGCAGCGTTAAGACTAGCGGGTGCCCGATTGATGGACATGCCTTGGTTGTACGCAGCCTGACAGAATTTTTATCTGACAGTTACCGAATAACGAGAACCGTCAAAGACGGCCGAGCAGTAAATACTCCATCAATGCTTTTTGCACATGCAAGCGGTTTTCGGCTTCGTCCCACACCACGGATTGCGGGCCGTCAATCACCTCGGCTTGCACTTCTTCGCCCCGGTGCGCCGGTAAGCAATGCATGAACAAAGCGTCCGGTTTGGCCGCTGCCATCATGGCTTCGTCCACACACCAGGCAGCAAAGGCTGTGCGGCGCGTTTCATTTTCTGCTTCATAGCCCATGCTGGTCCACACGTCAGTGGTCACCAGGTCTGCGTTTTTGCAAGCGGCTAAAGGGTCGGCAAATACTTTGAAGCAATCGGTATTGACGACGGCAGCCACAGATTGGTTCACTTCATAGCCACCGGGTGTGCTGACATGCACAGTAAAGCCCAACAGATCAGCGGCTTGCAACCATGTATTGGCCATGTTGTTGCCGTCACCTACCCAGGCCACTGTTTTCCCTTTCAAGCATGCCAGCGGATGCGACACATCGCCCCGGTGTTCAATGAAAGTGAACACATCCGCCATGATTTGGCAAGGATGAAATTCGTTGGTCAATCCGTTGATCACAGGCACGCGCGAATTGGCGGCAAAACGCTCGATCTTGGTTTGCTCGTAAGTGCGGATCATGACCAGATCGACCATGCGGCTGATGACTTTGGCTGAGTCTTCAATAGGTTCAGCGCGACCGAGTTGGCTGTCGCCGGTGGTCAGGTGCACCACGGCGCCGCCCATTTGGTACATACCTGCTTCAAAGCTGATGCGTGTGCGGGTAGAGGCCTTCTCAAAAATCATTGCCAATGTGCGGTCAGTCAATGGCTGGTGTTTCTCATAAGCTTTGAATTTGCGTTTGATGAGAGCAGTTCGGGTGAACAAATAAGCGTAGTCGTCAGCCGTGAAATCGCTGAACTGTAAATAGTGTTTCAAAGGCGTACTCATCTCAGGCCTTGGGGTGTGTGTTTAAAAAATCTTTGACCAGCGGCACCAACAGCGCCACCACTTCATCGGCCTCGGCTTCGGTCATGGTCAGTGCGGGCAACAAACGGATAACGCTGTCAGCGGTCACGCTGAGCAGCAGACCGGCTTGCAGCGCCTGGCCCATGAGCGGGCCGCAGGGGCGGTCCAGTTGTATGCCAATCATCAAACCATTGCCGCGAATTTCTTTGAAGCCAGCGACAGCCCCCAGTTCGCGTTGAAATGCATTTTTCAAATGCGTGCCGACGCGGCTGGCGTTCTCCAGCAAACCGTCTTCTTCCATGATGCGCAAAGTTTCCACACCGGCGCGCATGGCCAGCGGGTTACCGCCAAACGTGGTGCCGTGGTTGCCAGGCTGAAAAATTTTGGCGGCCTTGGGGCCAGCCACCACCGCGCCAATCGGCACACCTGAACCCAAGCCCTTGGCCAGCGGCATCACATCGGCGTGAATGCCTGCCCATTGGTGGGCAAACCATTTGCCGGTGCGGCCAATGCCGCATTGCACCTCATCGATCATCAGCAGCCAATCACGCTGATCACACAATTCGCGAATGGCACGCAAATAGTCTGCGCTCATGGGGTTGATGCCGCCTTCGCCTTGTATGGTTTCGAAAAACACCGCCACCACATTCGGGTTGTTGGCCGTGGCTTTTTCAATGGCGGCGATATCGTTCAGCGGTACGCGGATAAAGCCTTCAACCAAAGGGCCAAAACCCTGCTGGATTTTTTCGTTGCCAGTCGCGCTCAAGGTGGCAATGCTGCGTCCGTGAAAAGCTTTGTCGTAAACAACGATTTCGGGTTTCTCTATGCCTTTGTCGTGGCCGAATTTGCGGGCCATCTTGAGTGCAGCTTCGTTGGCCTCCAGCCCGGAGTTGCAAAAGAACACATTGCTCATGCCGGACAAGGCAACCAGTTTGTCTGCCAGTTGCTGTTGCAAAGGGATGTGGTAATAGTTGCAACTGTGCATGATCTTGCTGATCTGGTCTTGCAAGGCGGGCACCAGCTTGGGATGGTTGTGGCCCAAAGTGTTGACCGCAATACCCGCCAAAGCATCTAAATAGCGTTTACCGGCGGTGTCCCACACGTACACCCCTTGGCCGTGCGACACCGTCATCGGCAGACGGCCATAGGTGTTCATCAAATGTGCAGCAGGATCAGCAGTGGACATGTCAACCTCAATGGTGATGGCAGAAAAGAAATCGGCTCTGAAGCCATGACGAGCTTGGAGCCGAGAGCGGTAATTCTAGGGGGCATTGGCTGTCAGAAGATTGAAATCACCGCCGCCTAGAATGAATTGGTGCAAAGCAACAATTTAAACGAAGTCGTGATTCTTGGCGTGACCCGCTCCGGACAGGTTTTCCGTCCCAGCGATTGGGCAGAACGCTTGGCCGGGGTGATCAGCAGCATACGACCCGCACCCGCCAACCCGGGCGACCATTTCAGCTATTCGCCGTGGTGCGTGCCCAACAGCTTTAACGGCCAAAAATGTGTGGTGGTTCATACAGATATACGCGAGGCCAACGTCATGGCCTGGGATTTTTTAATGGGTTTTGCCAAAGACAACGACTTGCAAATTATCGATAGCCAAGAATAAACGCCCATGAAAAAACCGCCCGAAGGCGGTTTCTCACTTTTTTTGCCAACAGCGCACCGGTTTCAAACGGCGGCCTGCTTGCGGCAGACCGGGCTGGTTACCTGAAACGTCAGGCGGCGAGGGCCAGGTGTTTCACCTTGGCGGCCAGGCGGCTCTTGTCGCGAGCAGCCTTGTTTTTGTGGAAGATTTTCTTGTCAGCAATGATGTCCACCACTGATTGCATCTTGCCAAACAGTTCAGCGGCTTTGACTTTGTCACCGGCTTGAACTGCTTTTTCGACATTCTTTACCGCAGTGCGGTATTTGGAGCGCAACGAGCTGTTGGCTTCGTTGAGTTTCACGTCCTGGCGGGCGCGTTTGCGGCCTGATGCCAGGCGCGGGTTCTTTTTCTTGGGTTTGGCTGAAGCCATGGATAAAT
>CANNRV010000228.1 GCA_947508145.1 Comamonadaceae bacterium | reverse complement strand
TGCTCAGGACTCAAGCCGATGACAAATTCTTTGTAATGTTTGAGCCGCTCCGGCACAGGCTTGTAGCCCTCTTCGACGCGTTCAAACTCCATGAAGCCGGTGATTTTTCCCATGATATTTCCTGTGATGAAGCGTTAAGACTTGACAGCTGCTTTTTTGGCTTTGGCAGTGCCGGCCGGTTTGGCCTGTGCTGATGCCGCCATGTCACCCAGCGCACGCTTGTATTCGTTAGGAAACACCTTGATGAATTTGGTGCGGGATTCGTTCCAGTTGTCCAGCAGCGCACGGGCGCGTTTAGAGCCGGTCCAACGGTGGTGGTCTTCCAGCAGTTTTTTCAGCTGCGCTTCGTCAGTCATGCCACGGTGCCACAAAGCTTGCGGCAGGGTGTCGGTTTGCTCTTTGTCGCTGAGCACTTTGTCCATGCTGACCATGGCGGTATTGCAGCGCTCGGCAAACAACCCGTCTTCGTCATACACATAAGCAATACCGCCGCTCATACCGGCTGCGAAATTGCGGCCGGTGTTGCCCAGCACCGCTACCGTGCCGCCTGTCATGTACTCGCAACCGTGGTCGCCTGTGCCCTCGACCACCGCAGTGGCACCGGACAAACGCACCGCAAAACGCTCACCGGCCACGCCGCTGAAAAACGCTTCGCCGCTGGTCGCGCCGTACAACACGGTGTTGCCAACGATGGTGTTGCTGGTGGCCTCACCCCGGAAATCGATGCTGGGACGCACCACCACACGGCCACCGGACAAACCTTTGCCGGTGTAGTCGTTCGCGTCACCGATCAAATACAGCGTGATGCCTTTGGCCAAGAATGCACCGAATGACTGACCGCCTGTGCCTTCCAATTGAATGCGCAATGTGTCGTCAGGCAAACCTTCGGGTCGCACCTTGGTGAGTGCGCCGGACAACATGGCACCGACCGAGCGGTTGACGTTGCGAGCGACTTCCATGAACTGCACTTTTTCGCCCTTGTCGATGGCGGCGCGGCTTTTCTCGATCAGCACTTTGTCCAGCGCCTTGTCCAAGCCATGTTCCTGTGTCGCCACATGGAACAGCGGTGTGCCCTCGGGCACCACGGGGCGGGCCAGCAAACGGCCAAAGTCCAGGCCTTTGGCTTTCCAGTGTTCGACACCTTTTTTCATGTCCAGCAAATCGCTGCGGCCAATCAAATCGTCGAACTTGGCAATGCCCAGTTGCGCCATGATGTGGCGCACTTCCTCGGCGATAAAGAAGAAGTAATTCACCACGTGCTCGGGTTTACCGGCGAATTTTTTGCGCAGTTCCGGGTCTTGCGTGGCCACACCCACGGGGCAGGTGTTGAGGTGGCATTTGCGCATCATGATGCAGCCTTCCACCACCAGTGGCGCAGTGGCGAAACCGAATTCATCCGCGCCCAACAATGCGCCTATGGCCACATCGCGACCGGTCTTCATTTGGCCGTCGGTTTGCACACGAATGCGTCCGCGCAATCCGTTCATCACCAAGGTTTGTTGGGTTTCGGCCAAACCGATTTCCCAAGGGCTGCCTGCGTGTTTGATGGACGACCAGGGTGAGGCACCGGTGCCGCCATCGTGTCCGGCGATCACCACATGGTCGGCCTTGCACTTGGCCACGCCTGCGGCAATCGTGCCCACGCCAACCTCAGACACCAGCTTGACGCTGATGTCCGCATGCGGCGCGACGTTTTTCAAATCGTGAATCAGCTGGGCCAAATCTTCGATGGAATAAATGTCATGGTGCGGCGGCGGAGAAATCAAACCCACGCCGGGCACCGAGTAACGCAGAAAACCGATGTACTCGGAGACCTTGCCGCCGGGCAGTTGACCGCCCTCGCCCGGCTTGGCACCTTGGGCCATTTTGATTTGAATCTGGTCAGCGCTGCTCAGGTATTCCGCTGTCACACCAAAGCGGCCAGAAGCAACCTGCTTGATTTTCGAACGCAATGAATCTCCGGCCAGCAAAGGCATATCGACTTCAACTTGTTTGTCGCCGATCACGCTCTTCAAGGACTCGCCTTGTTTGATGGGTATGCCTTTGAGTTCGTTGCGGTAACGCGCCGGGTCTTCGCCGCCTTCACCGGTGTTGCTTTTGCCGCCGATGCGGTTCATAGCGACAGCCAAAGTGGCGTGCGCCTCGGTGCTGATCGAGCCCAAAGACATGGCACCGGTGGCAAAGCGTTTGACAATTTCTGATGCGGGTTCAACAAGCTCGATGGGAATGGCTTTGGCCGTATCGATTTTGAATTCGAACAAGCCGCGCAATGTCATGTGGCGACGGCTTTGGTCGTTGATGATTTGTGCGTATTCTTTGTAAGTGGACCAGTTGTTGGCGCGTGCGCTGTGTTGCAACTTGGCAATCGCATCCGGGGTCCACATGTGGTCTTCGCCGCGTGTGCGCCAGGCGTATTCGCCGCCTGCGTCCAACATGGTGGCCAATACAGGGTCTTCGCTAAATGCACTGGCGTGCATGCGAATCGCTTCTTCGGCAATGTCAAAAATGCCTATGCCTTGCACACGGCTGGGCGTGCCGGTGAAGTATTTGTCAATGGTTTCGCTGTTGACACCGATGGCTTCAAACAACTGTGCACCGCAGTAAGACATATAGGTGGACACGCCCATCTTGGACATGATTTTGGACAGGCCTTTGCCAATCGCTTTGACGTAGTTGTAAATGGCTTTGTCAGCGGACAAGTCACCCGGCAACTGCGCGTGCATGCTGGCCAAGGATTCCATCGCCAAATAAGGGTGCACCGCTTCGGCACCGTAACCGGCGAGCACCGCAAAGTGATGCACTTCGCGGGCGCTGCCAGTTTCCACCACCAAGCCTGCACTGGTACGCAGGCCTTCTTTCACCAAATGCTGATGAATCGCAGACAAGGCCAGCAACGCGGGAATCGCCACTTGCGTGGCTTTCAAACCGCGGTCGCTGATGATGAGGATGTTGTGGCCGCCTTTGATCTGATCGACCGCTTGCGCACACAAGGAAGCCAGTTTGGCTTCCACACCTTCGTGGCCCCAGCTCAAGGGGTAAGTGATGTCCAGCGTGGCACTTTTGAATTTGCCGTTGGTCATGCTCTCGATGTGACGCAGCTTGGC
>CANNRV010000227.1 GCA_947508145.1 Comamonadaceae bacterium | reverse complement strand
ATGAACCACGCCAGTTATGTCGCGCGTCGCGGCCAGATCGAAACCTATTTCGATCGCACAGCCGCCAAGGCCTGGGAGGTGCTCACCTCCAACGCGCCAGTGGGCCGCATTCGCGCCACTGTGCGACGCGGCCGCGACCAGATGCGCCACACCTTGTTGTCTTGGTTGCCCGAAGACATGACGGGTTTGCGTTTGCTGGATGCCGGTTGCGGCACCGGCGCTTTGGCGCAAGAGGCCATGAAGCGCGGTGCCCATGTGGTGGCCATCGACTTGTCACCCACGCTGGTCAACTTAGCGCGTGAGCGGCACGCACAAGACCTGCTGACGAATGCGGCGCTCAGCGCCAAAGGCGGCAGCATCACGTTTTTGGCGGGTGACATGTTGTCTGCTGAACATGGTGACTTCGATCACGTGGTGTGCATGGACTCGCTGATCCATTACGACACGCAAGACATTGCGAACGCCTTTGAATCCTTGAGCCAACGCACACGCCACTCCATCCTGTTTACCTTCGCACCGCATTCACCTTTGCTTGCCACCATGCACGCCATGGGTCGCTTGTTTCCGCGCACTGACCGCTCGCCGCAGTTGGCCCCGGTGCGCAAATCCACCTTGCATGTGTACATAGAACGCGCGGTGCGTCAGCACGGCTGGCGTCCCCAACGCATGCAGCGTGTCTCCAGCGGTTTTTACACCTCGCAAGCTTGGGAGTGGGTCAAGCAATGACAAAAAAATTGCGCCCGCCCGCCTGGATGCAGTCCATCATGATGCAGTACGTGCCGTTCGCGGACGCTGCATCAGCGGACTTGCCCTTGGCGCGTTTGTTCCGGTTGGCGCTGTTTCAGTTGTCGGTGGGCATGACCATGGCCTTGTTGGTCGGCACGCTCAACCGCGTGATGATCATTGAATTGCAAGTGCCTGCCTGGTGGGTGGCTTTGTCGGTCGCACTGCCGCTGGTGTTCGCACCGCTGCGCGCGATGATCGGTTACCGCAGCGACACGCACCCCTCGGCGCTGGGTTTGCGCCGTATCCCGTATATGTGGATGGGCACGATTTTGATGTTCGGCGGGCTGGCCATCATGCCGTTTGCCTTGCTGGGCTTGTCCGAGCCGCGCGAAGGTTATTTGTGGGTGATTCGCTTCGGTGCCGCCATGGCGTTTTTGTTTGTGGGTGCAGGCATGCAAATCACACAAACCGCCGGACTGGCCTTGGCCTCTGATGTGTCGCCCGAAGACAAACGTCCGCGCGTGGTGGCCCTGATGTACGCCATGCAATTGGTGGGTTTGATATTGGGCAGCGCCGCACTCAGTTATTTGCTCAGCGATTTCTCACCGAAAAAACTCATACAAGTGGTGCAAGGCTGCGCCGTCATGACCGTCGGTTTGAACCTGGTCTCACTGTGGAAACAAGAAGCACGCAGCAGCAAACGCGGTAATCGCGAGCCCGATGGCTTTTCACACAACTGGCGTCAGCTGATGGCCTTGCCGCAAATGAAACGCTTCTTGTGGACCGTGGGTTTGGGCACGGCAGCATTCAGCATGCAAGACATCGTGCTTGAACCCTACGGCGCACAAGTGCTGGGCCTGGATGTCAGCCTGACCAGCGCCTTGACCGCCCTGACCTCTGCGGGGGCCTTGCTGGCGTTTGCTTTATCCGCCCGCTTTTTGTCGCGCGGCATGGATGCCTGCCGCTTGGCCGCCATCGGTGCGCTCATCGGTTTGCCTGCGTTCGCTTGCATTATTTTTTCTGCGCCTTTGCAGTCTGCGCTGTTGTTTCAATCGGGTGCCACCTTGATCGGTTTTGGCGGCGGTTTGTTTTCCGTGGGCATGTTGCTCACCGCTATGGCCATGACCAACAAAACACATGCAGGCATGGTGCTAGGTGCATGGGGTGCGGTGCAAGCCACTGCCTCCGGCCTGGCCATGGCCGTGGGTGGTGTCACCCGCGACCTGATCGGCAGTTTGGCCGAACAAGGCATGCTGGGTGAGGCTTTGGTGTCGCCCGTGACCGGTTACAGCGTGGTGTTTCACATCGAGATGTACATGCTGTTCAGTGTGTTGATTGCTTTGGGTCCTTTGGTCAGCCGCAAACGGTTGGCCCCGGTGCCCGAGGCTGGCCGATTGGGTCTGGCAGAACTGCCGGGCTGAGGTTTTTTTAAAGCGCTCTTACAAGGAGAATGAGCATGGAAACAGGTGCTATCACCCAATATGTAGACGTCGCACAACTGGTGCTCTACATGTTCTGGGCCTTTTTCGCCGGTCTGATTTATTACCTGGTTCGCGAGAACCACCGCGAAGGCTATCCGATGGACAACGGTCACCTGCAAGGCGGCCCGGTGCAAATCGGCTGGCCGGTGCCCGAACCCAAGGTCTACAAACTCGCCGATGGCCGCGAAGTGCTGGCCCCCGATGTCAACCGGGTGGACGGCAGTTACAGCGCACAACCCGCACACGGCTGGCTGGGTGCACCGCTGGAACCCGTGGGCGACCCTTTGCTCGCTGGTGTCGGCCCGGGTGCCTGGGCGGCGCGTGCGGATGAGCCCGATCTGTACCACGGTGGCGACATCAAAATCGTGCCCTTGCGCATTGCCGCCGACCATGATGTGATGTCACCTGATATCGACCCGCGCGGTCTGCCGGTGTATGGCCTGGACCGCGAAGAAGCCGGTCATGTCAAAGACCTGTGGGTGGACCGTTGCGAAATGATGTTCCGCTACATCGAAGTGTCTTTGCACTCAGGCGACACCGTGCTGCTGCCCATGACCTTCTCACGCATCAACCGCCGTGGCGTGCATGTGTCTTCCATTCTGGCTTCACAGTTTGCCAATGTGCCTAAAACCAAAAGCGACACACAAATCACGCTGCTGGAAGAAGAAAAAATCACTGCCTACTACGGCGCTGGCACTTTGTACGCCTTGCCTGAAATGCAGGAGCCATTGTTTTGAACATCAACCCCCACCACGAACACGAGTTCGAGGCAGCCCCGGGCCTGCCCGAACCGCTGCCCGCAGGCGAACGTCTGTTGTGGCAAGGTGCGCCCGATTGGAAACAACTGGCGCTGCATGTGTTTCACGTGCGCACACTGGCCATTTACTTTTTCGTGATGGT
>CANNRV010000226.1 GCA_947508145.1 Comamonadaceae bacterium | reverse complement strand
GCAGACTGGTGAAGGCAAGATCACAACCAGCTACGTATATGACCTTAATGAGCCCTTTACGACAAATACAGAGTTCACTCTGGATGCTATTGCCAATGTACCTGGCCCAGGAGCCATAGCCATACCTGTAGGCCTTGCTCCCGGGGAGCTGGCGCTAATAGCAAATGACAGGCCTCCAGAGAAATTCACCGTGCCTTATACATGTGCCACTAAGTGGATTGGCGAAAGCTACAAGATTGGATTTCCAAGTAATGCCAAAGTAACTCGCATCCCGCCAAATACGAGCTATAAGAAGGGCGGTATAGAGTATGAGTCGACTTACGAAGAATCTAAAAACGTTGTCTCAGTAACAAGAGTCTTGAAGGTGCAAAGGCCAGGTGCTGTATGTCAGCCTGAAGAGCTGCAGAAGTGGAAAGATTTTTATCAAGTATTCATAAAAGATATGCGTAGCCAAGTTTTCTATGAGTAGACGGCAGTAAAATTTCAAAGGAAATAAAAATGAATGATGGATTAACAATACGTAATTGTGTATTTGCATTTAAATGTACCGCCCAATGGAGTGAGTTAATCCATACGGATGATGACAAGATCAGTTTTTGCGAAGATTGTCAAAAAGAGGTTCATCTCTGCGAGGACGATGAAGAATTGGTCAAATCAGTTCGCCTAAATCGTTGTATAGCCATCTACCGAGAGGGTGGCATGGTTATGGGGGATTTGGTGGGCAAGGTATTGATTCAAGACTAATGCTCAACTAATCACGTTCGGTGATAAATTCAGCTAAGATCTTTTTATTACGTACTTTGGCGTAGCCACGAATATCTGAGGTGCATTGGGACTGGTATTTCCCAGTACTGCTTCCCTTGGGAATATAAAAAGACCAAACCTCGTCGCCTTCATCAGTCGTATTAGCTAGGAAATTTATCCAACCATGATTGAGATGGCCAAATGGTAGAGTGGGGACGGTTCTAAGTGGATCAATGATGTAGCTAGCAATCTCTGCATCAACCGGATTAACTTTGGAAATTAAAAACTCGGGAGAGCAATTAAAATCAGGTAATTCTTGCCATGCTTGATGAGCTGCCCCATCTTTTTTATGTATTAAGTAATAAATTACAAATCCTGGCCAACCCAGTAATACGCAAGCAGTAGCAAAAAAATAAACTAAAAACTCTTTAAGTTGATCTACCAGGCTTACCTCTTTGCCCATGACTTTCATGAGTCCTTTAGCAAACTCACCAGGCCTTTCTTTCCATGCATTTATCAAGAAGTAAGCAGCCATTAATGCGCCTGGCACGATGTAGATGAGAAGATAGTGAAACCAAAATTCTGGCCTCCACAAAAAAATAGAGTCCATTATTTAATCCTTCTTAGGAATGGTGGATAGTCTTTCTCGTTTTTTTGCTTTGGGGGCTCGTTATGTCGGGCATGTTTATTAATTAATATTCCTTGTTTAAATTCCATCAAGAGGTCGTATTCATAAACACTGCTATAGCCCATATGCCGATACTCTAGTTGTGCACCCTGAGGGCAACGAAGCTCGCCAGTGAACCAATGCGCAAATACTTTGTCATACCCTGGAAATACATCGGATAAGTTCAGAATCTCCTCATAAGATTTATGTGCAGATAAGGCTACCAAATAGAGACGTTCAACACCCTCATTTTCTAAGATTTCCCAAGTGCCAACGTAACCGCGCCAATTTGCTGTATGTGGAGACTTAAATGAGATCTCAGAATTTTTTAAATATAGCGATAAAGGGTTGGTAAACAAGGGAATCTCTTTGCCCCCATAAATCAGTTTTTCTGAAACTTGAGCTGTCATTTATTACTCCTGGTGTGTGAAGTATTTATAAATAACTTCAAGCTCAAAAAACGAGCCATTCAAAAATTATTAAAAATAATTTGAATGGCTCGATATATGAGCTTGGGAATACATATGCTCGGTACATAACATCAGCAATACCAACCCCATCAAAATCTAATTACCGAAATTTGGAGCTTATATGCCTGTACTCATAGAGGGTGTCTGTGTTTTATTAAAAAAAGGCCCTGTCATTGAGCGTTATCTAGGTGGTTATAGTCAGTTTATTTTTGATCTAAATGATCAAAGAAGAATGATTGAAAGCGGTGATTTGATTAGTATTAGCTTTAACAATCATGAAGAAGCCAGAGGTTATCTTCAGTTTATTGCGCAAAAGGGTCTAAAGATCATGATGATCAATGAAGACAACCCGCACAACGCAGATGCCTTGTTAGTTGATCAAGTCTTTGGCCCCAGTTTCAGGGTCTATTGGCTTGACTTCATCCACCTAGGAGCTAACCCTCATAGCAAGGCGAGAAAAAAGAGCAAAAAACAAGGAGACAAAACAAAAAACAAAGTGGGCGATGATGAGCGCATCGTCATTGCTGCAACTGACCGAGAGCTTGATGAAAAAGAGGAGGTCAGGCTACTCAGCTGGGGCAGGGAAGAAATTGCCTTCCCAAAAGATTGGGAATTTAAAACGTCAAAATCCATGGCTCTCGAGTTCATGAGAATGGCAGAGAACCGTAGCAAGCTTACTCACTAGGGGGATGTGAATGGCGCATGTCAATAGAGAGCAATGGCTAAATGCTGCAGTAGCGCAGATCACTCCTATATTCCAAAATAGGGGATACAAAATTCCAACGGTAAAAGTATCAGTAGGCTTTCCAAGCACGGGCGGAAAAGGGAGGCACTTAGGTCAATGCTGGTCATCTAAATCGGCAGAAGATAACATTAATCAAATTTTCATTGCCCCACACCTCAAAACACCATTAGATTATCTTGATACTTTAGTTCATGAATTAGTGCATGCAGTTGACAACTGCGAAAGCGGTCATGGCGAAGGTTTTAAAAAAATTGCAATTGATATCGGCTTAAAAGGCCCCATGAGGAGCGCAGGCGCAGGCGAACCCCTAAGACGAGACCTTATTGTGATTGCTGAAAAGCTAGGCGCATTCCCTCATGGCAGACTCTCTTTACCAATACCAACCGCTCAAAAAGCGGTTAAAAGACCTAGTGCGGTATGTGCCAAATGCGGCTATGAAGTTGTAATGCTAAGAAAGCATCTTCACCTTGGTCCGCCCATTTGCCCAGCTGATC
>CANNRV010000225.1 GCA_947508145.1 Comamonadaceae bacterium | reverse complement strand
CCGCCCTTGGTGTTTTTCAAAGCCTCGTAAATCACGCGCATGCCGTCATAACCGCCGACTGCCATGAAGTTAGGACGCATGCCTTTGTTGGCTTTCTTAAAGGCTTCGACAAATTTTTTGTTCACAGCAGACGGATGCACTGCCGAGTAATGGTGGCTGGTCACCACGCCCAAGGCACCGTCGCCCATGTCGTTCAATTGGTCGTCATCCGTCATGTCGCCGGTGCCGATCAACTTGATACCGGCCTTGTCCATGCCGCGCTCTAAAAACTGTTTCATCACCGCCGCGCCTGCGCCTGATGGCACGAACACAAACAAAGCATCGGGTTTGAGGTCGCGCACTTTTTGCAAAAACGGTGCGAAGTCGGGGTTGCGCAAAGGCACACGCAAACTCTCTACGACCTGACCGCTGTTGAGCAGAAAACGCTCTTTGAAGAAGCGTTCTGCGTCGATGCCGGGACCGTAATCGCTGACCAAGGTCACCACACGCTTGATGCCGTTTTTCGGTGCCCAGTCGCCCATGGCGACAGAACATTGCGCCAAGGTGAAACTGGTGCGAACAATATAAGGAGAGGCTTCAGTGATGATGGAAGTGGCAGCGGCCATGACCACCATCGGCGTTTTGGATTGGGTGGCAATAGGTGCAGTGGCCAGCGCCAGCGGGGTGAGGCCAAAGCCGCCCAATACACCCACTTTGTCATTCACCACCAACTCTTGCGCGATGCGCTTGGCGGCATCCGGTATGCCGCCATCGTCTTTGATGATGAGTTCAATTTTGCGACCGGCCACTTTGTCGCCGTTTTGCATCATGTACAAACGCGCAGCCGCTTCAATTTGTTTGCCTGTGGTGGCTTGTTGGCCGGTCATGGGAAGTATCAAACCGATTTTGAAAGCTTCTTGCGCGTGTGAGACCAAAGCCGTCATGCCCAAGGACAAGACCAATGTGCGCAAATTCATCCATGTTTTCATTCGAATACTCCAAGGCAATAACGAGGGCAAGCTTAACCGAGTGTGTCTGTCAAGACGCGGACTGGCGGGGGGTTTAGCGGGTTTGCATAAAACCATGGTGAATTTTAGGCGCATGCCTGTTCACGACTTGCGGCGTATCAAGCGCACGCCGGGCATTTGGTTCACGTCGGTGCTGCGCATGGCATCGCTCAAATTGCGTTGTGCCAAGCGTGAATGCTCGCGCATGATGGATTCAGCGCGTGCACCTTCGCGTTGTTCAATCGATTGCAGCACTTGACGGTGCTGGTCTTGCGCGACGACCAACATGTCACGCGCTTGCGAACTGTTGGCCTGGCTCTGCACAAAACCGGATGGCGAAGCAAACGGCAGACCGACCACACGTTCCCATTCACGGCGCAATACATCGCTGCCAGCCATCTCTTGCAACAGCGCATGGAATGTTTCGTTGTGAGCAACATAGGCGCTGAAGGCTTCCTCGTTCAAGCTGTCAGTGGCCAGCAATTGGTCAATTTGGGTTAAACACGCACGCGCTTCACTCAACAACACCGGCGCACATCCGCGTTCTGCGGCCAGGCGGCTGGCCAGACCTTCAAGCGTGCCTCGCAATTCAATCGCATCGGACACATCTCGCTCGGTGAAGGTGCGCACTGCGTAACCGCCATTGGCCAGCGCTTCGAGCAAGCCTTCTTGCTCCAGTTTCATCAATGCAGTGCGAATCGGCGTGCGCGACACACCGAGCTTGTCAACCAAGGTGAGTTCAGCAATACGCGCACCAGCGGGCAATTCAGCGGCCAGAATCATTTCTCGCAAACGCAGTTGCGCACGCACCGCTTGTGAATGGGCCGGGTTGTCAGTGGGTGTTTGCAAGCTGGTGGGCATGTTCAAGCCACTTCACGAATAGGAATCACCGCTGGTGTCTGCGCTTCTTTGCTGATCATCTGGTCAATCAAATGACGCGAACGCACTGCACCCGCGTCTATGTTCAGGTTGTGAAACTGCTTATCCGGGTGGTCCCGCAAGGCCTGCTGTTGCGCTTCGAGCACCACTTCGTCTTCTCTGAAGATGCGCGCCACGCCTTCGCGCAACTGGTGCGTCAGCGCTTGTTCGCCCAAACAGTAATTGCGTGCGAACGCCCAAAAGTAATGGCAGCTGCCGTCGGTTTCGGGCGTGATGGTGTTGAGCACAAAACCATTCACACCTTGGCTGCGGTCACCTGCTTGGCCCTTGGTGGGTATCGCACCACTGCCCGCCTCTGCCACACCGACATCGATCGTCACCGTGGCCGGGGCCTCGAAACGGATGATTTGCCAACGGTCCACCGGGCCGTTGTAGCCACGCGCATGCAGAATTTGCGCCGCCCAAAACGGCGGGGCTTCGATGTTGTCCATCCAGCGCGTCACCGTCACAAACTGGGCATCGTGCGTCACGACAAACGGTGCTTCCACCACGGCTTCGTTGCCAATGCTCGAACCATGCACATAGGTTTCGTGGGTCAAATCCATCAGGTTGTCTATGACCAAGCGGTAATCGCATTGCACGGTGATCAATTTGCCGTCGCCCGCCCAAGCCGGGTCGTCGTTCCAATGCATGTCCGGCACCAATGCCGGATCGGCCAGCGCCGGGTCACCCATCCACAACCAAATAAAACGGTGTTTCTCCACCAAAGGAAAACTGCGCACACAGGCAGAGGCGTTGATTTTTTGCAAACTGGGCATGCGAACGCACTGGCCTTCGGGGTTGTAAACCAGTCCGTGGTAACCACAGACCACATCGTCACCTTGTAAACGGCCTTGCGACAGCGGCAATAAACGGTGCCAGCAAGCATCATGCAAAGCCACCGCCTGGCCGTCCAGTCGGCGGTACATCACGATTTTTTGATTGCAGACAGTGCGCGGTAGCAAGTGCCTGCCCAGTTCCACGTCGTAAGCGGCGGCGTACCAGGCATTCAGGGGAAATGTGGGTTTATCAGCTTTCATGCATACGCATTGTATACAGCAAGCTTGTAATTACTGCTTAAATCAAGACAAATTCAGACTATTCTTTGATTTCGGTATACCGACGCAGCGGTTACGATAAACAAAATCTTCAGGAGACACCATGACCGTACCCCATATTCCCGCCCGCTATGACCATGTTGGCAGCTTTTTGCGCCCCGCTT
>CANNRV010000224.1 GCA_947508145.1 Comamonadaceae bacterium | reverse complement strand
CCCAGCAAAGCATCTGGGCCTAGACGCACGTTGTCCAAAACCAGCTCAGCCGTGTCGGAACACAACCAACCGGTTTTGTCCAAAGAACGACCAACGCTGAAACCCGGCGTGCCTTTTTCCACTATGAACATGGACATCTGGTGTTTGCCGGGGCCGGTTTTGGCAGCGACGAAATACACATCCGCATGCACGCCGTTGGTGATGAACATTTTGGTGCCGTTCAGCACCCAGGCATCGCCGTCGCGCTTGGCCGTGCTGCGCATACCGGACAAGTCTGAGCCCGCGCCGGGTTCGGTCATGGCCACGGCACTGATGGTTTCACCCGCGATGATGCGCGGCATGTATTTGGCTTTTTGCGCCGCCGTGCCTGCGTGGTGCAAATGCGGGCTGGCCATGTCGGTATGCACCAACACGCTGACAATAAAACCGGCGTAAGTGGATTGCGACAAGGCTTCGGCAAACACCAGATTGGTCAATGCATCCGCTTCAGCACCGCCGTATTCGCTGTCGTACATCAAGCCGAAAAAACCGGCCTCGCCCATTTTGCGCAATACCTCGCGCGGCACCTTTCCCGCCTTCTCCCATTCGAGTCCGTAAGGCTCGACTTCGCGTTCCAGAAAACGCGCCATCTGGTCGCGCAGGGTTTGGTGTTCGGGCAAATGGTAAATATGGTTCATGTTGTTTATCTCAAAAAAATCACATACGGAAAACACCGAAACGGGTGTCGGGAATCGGTGCGTTCAAAGACGCAGACAAGGCCAGCGCCAACACCTGTCGGGTATCGGCTGGGTCGATCACACCGTCGTCCCATAAACGCGCACTGGCGTAATACGGGTGCGACTGGTGAGCAAACTGATCCAGCAAGGGTTGTTTGAATTTGGCTTCTTCCTCGGCGCTCCAACTGCCGCCTTTGGCTTCTATGCCGTCGCGGCGCACGGTGGCCAGCACGCTGGCTGCTTGCTCACCACCCATCACGCAAATACGCGCGTTCGGCCACATCCACAAAAAGCGCGGATTGAAAGCGCGACCGCACATGCCGTAATTGCCTGCGCCGTAACTGCCGCCGATGATGATGGTGAATTTAGGCACTTGTGCGGTGGCCACGGCGGTGACCATCTTGGCACCGTGACGCGCAATGCCTTCGTTTTCGTATTTGCGCCCGACCATGAAGCCGGTGATGTTTTGCAAAAACACCAAGGGAATTTTTCGTTGGCAACACAGTTCAATGAAATGCGCACCCTTTTGTGCCGACTCTGAAAACAACACGCCGTTGTTGGCCACGATACCTACTGGCATGCCTTCGATATGCGCAAAGCCGCACACCAAGGTGCTGCCGAAGCGGGCTTTGAACTCGTGAAACTCCGAGCCGTCAACCACCCGGGCAATGATGTCGCGCACGTCATACGGCTTGCGCGTGTCTACCGGTATCACGCCGTAAATCTCTTGCGGGTCGTACACCGGCGGGCGGGCAGGAATCACTTCTGTGGCAAAAGATTTGCGTCGGTTCAAGCGCGACACCGCTTCACGCGCCAAGGCCAAGGCATGCGCATCGTTGTCTGCCAGATGGTCGGCCACACCGGACAAACGGGTGTGCACGTCGCCGCCGCCTAAATCTTCTGCGCTGACAATTTCTCCGATAGCTGCTTTGACCAGCGGCGGGCCGCCCAGAAAAATAGTGCCTTGGTTTTTCACGATGATGGTTTCATCGCTCATCGCTGGCACATAGGCACCACCAGCGGTGCAACTGCCCATGACCACCGCGATTTGCGCAATGCCTTGCGCACTCATATTGGCTTGGTTGTAAAAAATACGGCCAAAGTGCTCTTTGTCTGGAAACACATCGTCCTGGTTGGGCAAATTCGCGCCACCTGAATCGACCAGGTAAATACAGGGCAACTGGTTTTGCTGCGCAATTTCTTGGGCGCGCAAATGTTTTTTCACCGTCATCGGGTAATAGGTGCCGCCCTTGACCGTGGCATCGTTGCACACAATCACGCAATCCACACCGCTGACGCGACCAATGCCTGCGATCACGCCTGCACCCGGTGCGTCCCCGTTGTACATGCCGTGTGCGGCCAAGGGACTGAACTCCAGAAACGGCGTGCCAGGGTCCAGCAACAAGGCCACGCGTTCGCGCGGCGGCAACTTGCCGCGCGCCACGTGTTTGGCACGCGCCGCCTCACCTCCGCCTTGCGCACTCAGCGCCATTTGCACGCGCAAATCTTCTACCGCCGCTTGCATGGCCTGCGCATTCACTATGAATGCGGCGGATCGGGTTGACAACTTGGAGGTGAGAACACTCATGCTGCTCGGTTCCTAGACCAACTCAAGCGCCATGGCCGTGCCTTCGCCGCCGCCAATGCACAAGGTGGCCAGTCCTTTTTTCAGACCCCGTGCCTGCAATGCGTGCAACAAGGTCACGATGATGCGGGCACCGGATGCGCCGATGGGATGTCCCAAGGCACACGCACCGCCGTTGACGTTAACGATGTCGTGAGGAACTTTCAATTCGTGCATCAAGGCCATGGGCACCACGGCAAATGCTTCGTTGACTTCCCACAGCTGCACATCGCTGACTTTCCAACCGGCTTTGGCCAAAGCCTGCTGGGTCGCACCTACCGGCGCTGTTGTGAACCATTCGGGCTCTTGTGCGAATATGGCGTGGCTGACCACGCGTGCCAAAGGTGTGCAGCCTAATTTTTTCGCCGTGCTCTCACGCATCATCACCAGCGCGGCTGCGCCATCGTTGATAGATGAACTGGACGCCGCAGTGATGGTGCCGTCTTTTTTGAACGCCGGTTTCAAGCTGGTGACTTTGTCCAGCTTGACCTTGCCCGGGCCTTCGTCCACGGTGACCACGCGCTCGCCGCTGCGGTCTTTCACGGTGACAGGCGTGATTTCTTTGCTGAATGCACCATTGGCGGTGGCATCTTTGGCGCGTTGCACGCTGGTCATGGCGAAATGGTCTTGTGCCTCGCGCGTGAATTGGTATTTGGCTGCGCAATCTTCGCCGAAGGTGCCCATGGAGCGGCCGGCTTCATACGCATCTTCCAAGCCGTCCAACATCATGTGGTCATAAATTTTGTCGTGGCCCATGCGGTAACCGCCACGGCCTTTCAACATCAAATACGGTGCATTCGTCATGCT
>CANNRV010000223.1 GCA_947508145.1 Comamonadaceae bacterium | reverse complement strand
GGCAAATGAAAAAACTCCACAATGCCGCCCGAATTGCGTGTCATGGCGGCAAACATTTTTTCGCGCCATTGCGCCATGCCGCCGCCCGGTGTGGGCACCACGGTTTCGCGGCTTAAAAAATAGGTGGTTTCAAACGCAGGGATGTCCAGCCCAAAATGCTGGCACAACAACAATGCCTTGGGCACATCAGGCGTGTTCATGAACCCATAGGTCACGACGACTTGCCAAAAGTGCTCGCTGATTTTTTCTACTTTCACGCGCTGCTTGTCAGACACCCATGGCACTTCATCAAACTTCACCGTCATGATGATGTTTTTCTCATGCAACACTTGGTTGTGCTTCATGTTGTGCAACAAAGCCTGCGGCACGGTCTCAGGGTTGGCCACGGCGTAAACCGCTGTGCGTTGAATCAAGTGGTTGTGACCTGCTTCAATGGATTGAATGAAGGACTGCAAGTCCAGTCCGTCACGTCTGATGGTCTCCACCACCAGGCTTCTACCTTTGGACCAGGTGGTCATGACAGCAAACAAACTCAGACCCATGACCAACGGGAACCAACCGCCGTCAAAGAATTTGATGATGCAGCCGGCAAATAAAAACACATCTATGCCTAAGAAAAACACGGTGGCCGCCACAGCCAGCACCAATGGCAGTTTCCATGCATCACGCACCACAAAAAAGGTCAGTGTGGTGGTGATCACCATGGTCAGTGTCACCGCAATACCGTAAGCACCAGCCAGTGCAGAAGAACTCTTGAAAGCCAGCACCGCAGCCACCACACCCACCAGCAATATCCAGTTAACAGCAGGCATGTAAATTTGCCCGACCTCGTTTTCAGAGGTGTACTTGATGTCCATGCGCGGCAAAAAGCCCAGCAATATGGCTTGCTTGGTCATCGAGTAAGCGCCAGAGATAACAGCTTGAGACGCAATCACAGCGGCCACTGTGGCCAGCACCACCGCAGGGATTAACCATGCTTGCGGAAACATGCGAAAGAACGGGTTTTCAATCGCGCTTGGGTCACGCATCAGCAAAGCGCCTTGGCCCATGTAATGCAGTGCCAAGCCGGGCAGCACCAAGGACATCCACGCCAGTTGAATAGGCTTGCGCCCGAAGTGGCCCATGTCGGCGTACAAGGCCTCGGCCCCGGTCAATGCCAACACCACAGCGCCCACCGCCGCCAAAATGAACGGGCCTCTGTCCCACAAAAACGCAGCTGCATTCAATGGATTAAGCGCTTGCAAAATAGCAGGCTGCTGAATGATTTCCAACACACCGGTGAGGCCCAACACTGAAAACCACACCACGATGATGGGCCCGAAAAATTTACCCACCAACTGCGTGCCAAAGCGTTGCATCAAAAACAGCAACAACAACACCGCCACCGATATAGGCACCACAAACGGGCTCAGCACAGGCGTGACCATCTCCAAACCTTCCACTGCGCCAATCACCGAAATGGCCGGGGTGATGACACTGTCACCGTAGAACAAAGTTGCGCCAAACAAACCCATCATCAACAGCGATTGACGCAACAGCGGTCTGTCTTTCACCGCGTGCGCGGCCAACGCGGTCAATGCCAAGGCACCGCCTTCGCCCCGGTTGTCCGCGCGCAAAATCAAAATCACATATTTCAAGGTGACGATCAACATCAACGCCCAAAAAATGGTGGACACCGCACCGATAAGGTTCTCGGGTGTCAAGGCCACACCGGTGGCTGGTAAAAACACTTCCTTCACTGTGTACAACGGGCTGGTGCCTATGTCGCCATACACCACCCCAATGGCGGCCAGCGTCAGCGCTGCGGTGGATTGGCGTTTGATATGCGCGGACGGGTTGTCTGCGTCTGTGGAAACCTCTGACATGCGAACTCCAATGGATTGATGGGTGTCAGAGTGCCATGGGTGGTGTTAGGAACGCATAAGTGATGGCGGGGTAGAGGGTGAGAGATAGCCAGTGACTGTGTTTGGATGTGAGGTGATGCAATAAAAAATTAGCTAACAAATAGTATTTATCCATCCATTGAGATGGATTGTTCTAGTCTTCCCCGCGTGTCATGGCCATCCACTCATCGGTGCTTGGCCCTGTTTTGGCAATGCCAATGAACTGACGGATAGGGTCATCCGGCGAGAGAAACGAGAGGTCGGGCTCATAGATTTGCTTTGCAGGTGACGCCATTGAATTGCTCGCCAAGTAAGCAGTCAGTGCTGCTTGAGCCACATGTGATTTAGTCATGTTGTGAGATGTGCAAAACAGATTCAATTCGCGTTCAAGGGCTTTTGGTAAACGAACAGATAGCATGGCAAGTCCTTTTTAAATTGAGGCGAATATTTTCAGTGTGAGAGACAAGTATTTTTTCTTTTGTATCAATCAACGCAGCGGAATGTGTGCGCAACGCCCCATCGGTTTACAACGGTCTTTGCTAAATCCCCTCAAACAACCTATACCCCACCCCCGGTTCGGTCAGCAGCAATTGCGGTTCGGTCGGGTTGTCTTCCAGCTTGGCGCGTAACTGCGCCATGTACAAACGCAGGTAATGGGTGTGCTGCACAAACTCTGCGCCCCACACATCAACCAGCAATTGCCGGTGCGTCACCACTTGCCCGGCTTGTCGCACCAATCGAGCCAGCAATTTGAATTCTGTGGGTGTCAGGTGCACGGCTTCGCCTGCTTTGCTCACCTCGTGTTTGGCCAAGTCAATATGCAGGCTGTGGCATTGGTACACAGTTTGCGCGGCTTGCACAGTGGTGCCTCTGTGGCGCAAGCTCACGCGCATGCGGGCCAACAATTCGTTGATGCTGAAGGGCTTCACCAGGTAATCGTCCGCACCGGCATCCAGCAAATGCACTTTGTTGTCTTCGTCATGCCGCGCCGAGATGATGAGCACAGGCAGTTTGTATTTGCTCCGCACGCTGTGCAGCAAGTCTGCGCCGTCGCCGTCGGGCAGCCCTAAGTCCAAGATCAATAAGTCCAGCGGTGTGAGGGATGGCATCGCGTGTTTCAACACCGCGTGCGCATCTGCTGCACTGCCGCTGACTTGCACTTCATAGCCTTCCACGGTCAATGCATCGCGCAGTGTGCGGCGCAGTTCGCGGTCATCTTCCACCAACAACACGTGCAATGCCATGCGGGTCAATCCTCTGTGTGCAGCAT
>CANNRV010000222.1 GCA_947508145.1 Comamonadaceae bacterium | reverse complement strand
TTTTGGACGTTTGTTTTTAGCGGGAGACGCGGCGCATATTGTGCCGCCCACCGGCGCCAAAGGTTTGAACCTGGCGGCCAGCGATGTCAAGTATTTGAGCAGTGCATTGATAGAGCACTACCAAGATAAGAGCGATGCGGGTATTGACACTTACTCGCAACGCGCACTCGCGCGCATATGGCGTGCCGAGCGTTTTTCATGGTGGCTGACCACCTTGATGCATAAATTTCCTGACAGCGGTGCATTCGGTCAGCGTATGCAAGAAGCCGAACTGGACTACCTGGTGCATAGCCAGGCGCTGTCGACTTCGCTGGCGGAAAACTATGTGGGCTTGCCGTTGGATTTTGGATGATTTAGGAGCCTCAAACCCGAGGCTGATAGTTTGTAAAAGAGTCAAACTCCGCTGAGTACAGCATCGAGTGCGTTAATAATGTCACTCGATTGGTCTTTGAGCGATGTCAATGCGTTTTTTAGCAGTCGCTTATCCAATGCCGCAGCTTCGAAAGACAACAACATGAATGATTGCCCTTGAACAGTGAGCAAAGGACAAAGTCTTCGTGGAATTTCAGAGGCTGGAAGAGTCGGGACAGCAAGCGGCATGACCAAGCGCGTTGGTAAACCCGCTAATAAATCACTCTGAACATCAATAACAAACGGGTAGATGTCCCGCATTCGAGGACTTGGATTTTCAAAGACATCAAATTGCATATCACCATACCCGAAGATCGTCGCACCATACGCCGTGAGTTTCAAACCGAAGGTTTTGCTCCGCCAACCATGCCTTATGGGTAGATTCAAATTGAGTTTGACGTTCGCCCAGAGAAAGATTGTCATGAGAGGCTTTCAGTAGCTGGTACTGCTTCATCGACAAAATGACCGAATCAATACGCCCGTCTTTTTCAATAAACACCGGACCCTCTTTGGCCTGTGCACAGACTGCGCCAAAGCGGTTTTTGGCTTCTGTCGCGGTAAATTGCATATTCTGTGCCTCCGTGAAGATAATGGCTATTTTAGCTATCAGTCACGGGTTTTCTGCTTATTTTTTTTAACACTCTGATCTAAGATCAACGCAGTCAAATGAGGCTGCCTCGAAAAATGCAAGAAAAATCAAACACCTTCATTCCCACAGACCACAGCCTGCGCGGTGTTCGCGTCCTCAACCTGGCGCTCAACCTGCCAGGCCCTGCCGCCGTGATGCGACTGGCGGACATGGGCGCTTCGTGCACCAAGCTCGAGCCGTTGCCACCCGCCGGTTTGCCTAAGGGCAGTACCAGCGATCCCATGGGTTTGTATGCGCCGCATGCGTATGCGCAATTGCACGCAGGGGTGAAAGTGGTTCAGGCCGATTTGAAGTCTGACAAAGGACAAACCAAGGCGCACGGCTTGCTGTCGAAAACCGATGTGCTGATCACTTCTTTCAGACCCTCGGCTTTGAAAAAACTGGGCATGGACTGGGCCACGCTGCACGCCGCCTACCCCGGCTTGATCATGGTCAGCATCGTCGGTGGCAAAGGCCATGCGGCGGAAATTCCCGGGCACGATCTGACCTATTTAGCGGCAAATGGTCTGGTCAATGGTTTGAACTTACCGGCCACTTTGTTTGCTGACATGGCGGGTTCATCGCTGGCGGTGGAAGCGGTGTTGAAAGCTTTGTGGCAACGAGCCCGGCCTGGTCGGGCGCACGGCAAAGGTGTGTTCCACGAAGTGGCTTTAGAAGATGCGGCTGCCTATCTGGCCTTGCCGCGCCACTGGGGCTTGACGCTGCCGCGCGGGAGTGTCGGCGGTGCGCATGCGGGCTATGCGGTGTATGCGTGCATCAAGGGTCGTGTGGCAGTGGCGGCGCTGGAACCGCATTTCGCAGCGCGTTTGGCAGAAGTGGCAGGCATCAAAGCTGCCAAGCCCGGTCAAGATGCGATGCTGCTGCCTTCTACACGGGTGAAGCTGAGTGAGTTTTTTGCTGGCCTCACGCGCAAGCAAATCGATTCGTTGGCAACAGCGCACGACTTGCCTTTGTTGACTATGGCTTAAAGCAGACACTCTACTTAAGTGAGAGTGGGCGCAATTGCAGCTAAGGAAATCTAGCCTTTAATGGCAAGCAGTTGCTTTTGGAGCTCAGGCAAATCTTTATTGATGACGATCCAAACAAGTTCGTAATCTATTGAAACATACCCGTGAATAATTCGATTACGCATGTAGTAAATGGCTTCCCACGGGACTTCTGGATGAGCAGCAATGAACTCAGGAAATCGCTTCATCAAATTATTTGAAGCCTCGCCTAATATTTCAATATTTCTAACTACCGCATCTTGCAGAAGATGTGTATTTAAAAAATGAATTTCTGATTTATCTTCGATATAGGCTTCAATGCGTTGAATTGCCTGAAGCATATGCTGCAAAAAATCATTCAATCTCAATTCGTCTAGCGAATTCATACCGGAATGGCATTTAGAACAACTTGATCGCGAAAGCTTTCTGGTAATGATTTGGGAGTTAGAACATCCACATGTATGCCAAGTTTTTTTTCTAAACTCAGTTGAAGCTTTGCAATATCCAGTAATGATGTATTTGGTTGAGTGTCAACTAGGATATCCAGGTCACTTGCTTCGTTGTCTTCGTTGCGAGCAACTGATCCAAAAACCCTAGGATTTAGCATGCCATGCTCATTCACTAATGCTCGTATTACAGCTCTGTTACTTGAGAGGGCGAAAGATGGTTTCATCAGCGAATTCTAAGATTACTACGTGTTCTACTCAAGCCATTCTCTTGAGGGATACAAAGGGACATTACTTTCTTTTCCGAGGCGGCAAGCCGGTGTGCTGGGTCAATAGTTTGCCGGGCGCGGCTTTCACTCTTCCCGTCGTCACCGGTGAGGTTTTAGCGGTCGCTGCCGTGCTGTTTTTGCGACGGCTGCTGGTGTAGCCCTCGGTGTTCAACGGCTGAAAACGCGGAATCAAATGTTGTTTGCCGTTGCCAATCAAATCGGCATGGCCCATGGCTTTGAGCGCCTCGCGCAACAACGGCCAGTTGTTCGGGTCGTGGTAGCGCAAAAACGCTTTGTGTAAGCGACGGCGTTTCTCACCGCGCACGATGTCCACCGCTTCGCTGTCGCGCCCTACCCGCTTGAGCGGGTTTTTGCCGGAGTGGTACATCGCCGTGGCAGTGGCCATGGGGCTGGGGTAAAAGGTTTGCACCTGGTCGGCGCGAAAACCGT
>CANNRV010000221.1 GCA_947508145.1 Comamonadaceae bacterium | reverse complement strand
TGCTCATGGCAGAGATTGTGACCTGTTCAAGCGGCGCAGCAGCAGCGGGTTCAGCGACCTATGACGGCTTCTACAATGCAAGCATGCACATACATATATTAGGCATTTGCGGCACTTTCATGGGCGGTCTGGCCGCCCTGGCCCGCGAAGCCGGTCACCGGGTCACCGGTTGCGACACCGGCGTTTACCCCCCGATGAGCGACCAACTGAGAGCCCTGGGCATCGAATTGATAGAGGGGTACAGCGCAGATCAGCTGGCCTTGAAACCGGACATGTTTGTGGTGGGCAACGTCGTGTCCCGAGCGCGTGGTGCCGACGGCCTGCCCCGCTACCCGCTGATGGAAGCCATATTGGAAGCCGGTCTTCCCTACACCAGCGGGCCGCAATGGCTGAGCGACCATGTGTTGCATGCGCCCGGCCAAACCCGCCATGTATTGGCCGTGGCCGGTACGCATGGCAAAACCACCACCACCGCCATGCTGAGTTGGATTTTGGAACAAGCAGGTTTGACACCGGGCTTTTTGATCGGCGGCGTGCCTTTGAATTTTGGTGTGTCGGCGCGACTCGGACAAGTGGCGGCTGGACAAAGCAGACCACTATTTGTGATTGAAGCCGACGAATACGACACCGCGTTTTTTGACAAGCGCAGCAAATTTGTGCATTACCGCCCGCGCACCGCTGTCTTGAACAACCTGGAGTTTGACCACGCGGATATTTTTGACAATCTGGCGGCGATTGAGCGCCAGTTTCACCACTTGGTGCGCACCGTGCCGGGCAGCGGCTGTCTGGTGGTGAATGCTGAACAAGACAGTTTGCAACGCGTGTTGACCATGGGCCACTGGAGCCCGGTCGCTGGTTTCGGGGCCGGTGGCGAATGGCAGGCTCAAGGCGAGCCGCATGATTTTGAAGTGTTGCTCAAGGGCCAACCGGCAGCGCATGTGCACTGGGGTTTGACCGGCGTGCACAACCAGATGAATGCCTTGGCCGCCATGGCCGCCGCCGCGCATGTCGGTGTCAGCCCTGTACAAGCCGCTGAGGCACTGGCCGGTTTCGAGAATGTGCGCAGACGCATGGAATTGCGCGGCAGCATAGGCAGCGGCACGCAAGCCATTCAGGTGTTTGATGATTTCGCCCATCACCCGACAGCCATTCGCACCACCTTGGACGGCCTCAGGCGAAGCGTAGGTCAGGCCCGCATCCTGGCGGTGTTCGAGCCGCGTAGCAACACCATGAAACTGGGCGCCATGAAATCGCAATTGCCGTGGAGTCTGGAACAAGCCGATCTGGCGTTTTGCCATACCGCTGGTTTGGATTGGGATGCCGCTGAAGCGCTGGCCCCCATGGGCGAACGCGCCCGTGTGGCAGCCAACGTGGACGCACTGGTGGCGCAGGTCAAAGCGGCGGCACGCCCCGGAGACCACATCGTTTGCATGAGCAACGGCGGTTTTGGCGGCATCCACCAAAAACTCTTGGATGCACTGAAACCCATTTGAGATTGACCGAAACAAAAAAACGGACTGCATGCAGTCCGTTTTCAGTAGAAGGATTACTTCTTCGCTTTGCGGCGTGTCTTGATGCCCTCGTCCAAAACTTTGAGCACTTCCAGCGAATCATCCCAAGCCAGGCAGGCATCGGTGATGCTCTGGCCGTAGACCAAGCCCTCGACTTTGTCTTTGCCGGGGGTGAATTTTTGTGCGCCGGGCTGCAAATGGCTTTCCACCATCACGCCAAACACTTGATGAGAGCCAGCTGCCAATTGCGCCGCAATGTCCTTGGCCACGACCAACTGGCGCTCATGTTGTTTGCTGCTGTTGGCGTGGCTGCAATCGACCATCAAACTGGCCGGTAACTTGGCGGCTTCCAATTCCTTACAGGCGGCGGCCACACTTTCAGCGTCATAGTTAGGGGCTTTGCCGCCGCGCAAAATCACGTGGCAATCGGGGTTGCCTTGGGTTTGCACAATCGCCACCTGGCCGTTTTTATGCACTGACAAAAAGTGGTGGCCGCGTGCGGCGGCTTGAATCGCATCTGTCGCGATTTTGATGTTGCCGTCAGTGCCGTTTTTAAAACCTATCGGAGCTGACAAACCCGAGGCCAATTCGCGATGCACCTGGCTTTCCGTGGTGCGGGCACCGATGGCACCCCAGCTGATCAGGTCACCGATGTATTGCGGGGAAATCACATCTAAGAACTCGCTACCAGCTGGTACACCGGTGCGGTTGATTTCGATCAGCAATTGGCGCGCGATGCGCAGGCCTTCGTCGATACGGAAACTCTCGTCCAAATAAGGGTCGTTGATCAAGCCTTTCCAGCCGACCGTGGTGCGTGGTTTCTCGAAGTAAACACGCATGACGATTTCCAGGGTGTCTTTGTATTTTTCGCGCTCGGCTTGCAAGCGACGCGCATAGTCCAGCGCTGCCGCCGGGTCATGGATAGAACACGGACCCATGACCACCAGCAAGCGGTCATCCTTGCCTGACATGATCTTGGCGATGCGCTGGCGCGTCTGGCTGATCAGTTTTTCAACAGCGGTTCCAGCAATAGGAAAGAAGCGGATCAAATGTTCGGGTGGCGGCAACACGGTAATGTCCTTGATGCGTTGGTCATCGGTCTGGCTGGTCTGGTCATCGATCGGTGCATAAGCATCTTTGGGATGGGATTTCATGAAAGACTCCTGGGTATGCAACTGTAGAAATACAAATTTGGCAACAAAAAAAAACCGCCGGGGTTCGGCGGTAGGTTGGGGAGTTCAGAGCGTTGTTTGCGTTCAGATCTCTCGACCGCCGGTGGGGCGTGAGACATCAAAATAAGCAAAGTGAAACAGGACTGAATTCATGCTTTGAAATGTAGCACAGGCGCTGACCCCGTTTTCAGGCCGTGCCGCCCACGGTCAGGCCGTCAATCCTCAGCGTGGGCTGGCCCACACCGACCGGCACGCTTTGACCTTCCTTGCCGCAAGTGCCGACACCGGGGTCTAAGGCCATGTCGTTGCCAATCATGCTCACACGGGTCAGTGCGTCCGGGCCGTTACCGACCAAAGTAGCACCCTTCACCGGGTATTGGATTTTTCCGTTCTCCACCCAATAGGCCTGGCTGGCTGAAAACACAAACTTGCCCGAAGTGATGTCCACCTGACCGCCGCCAAAGTTGGTGGCGTACAAACCTTTTTTGATGCTGGCAACGATTTCTTCCGGGTGTTTGTCACCGCCCAACATA
>CANNRV010000220.1 GCA_947508145.1 Comamonadaceae bacterium | reverse complement strand
GCTTGCACCTCGGCAATCGTGTCAACTGCTTCGCCTGATTTCAATGCCGTATTGGCAGTTGTTGTGTCGGCAGCTTTACCGAGACTGACCATGAGGTTCGCCAGATTTTTGGTGAACGCATCTGCCTCCAATGCAGTGATGCCACTGTTATTACCGTTGATTTTTATTCCCAAGCTGAGCAAGTCACTGCTGCTGACACTGGCACCTGAAGTGCCTGCGGCCACCTTCATCAGGTTGTCAGCAGCGGTGGCCATATCTTTGATTTTGGCGCTGCTGTCTACATTGGCGGCTGACAACTCAGTCAGCGCACTGTTCATCAAATCCAGTACTTTGGTGGTTTTGCCAACCACCACGCCGACATTCAAATAATCGGTGGCTGTGGGTGAGCTATTGGGCGTGGTATCTGCTGTGCTGCCATTGGCCTCGGCAATGATGAGGGCCCAACTTGTTTTCAGCGCATCCGCCAGTGCCTGCAACTGGGCTTTGCTGGTGACATCAGCCGCTGTTTTGCCGCTGACCACTTGGTTCAATGCAGCTAACACGTTGGCTGGGGTGACGCTGTCGACTGTGGGCACAGTGACACCGGCAGTGGTGTATTGCGCTAAGGTGGGTGCAACTGCACCGGCTGCCGAAGAGCCTGCATAGCTTTTGAACACAGCAAAACTGTCCGTACTTGAGGAAGCAGCAGCGCTTGAACTGCTTCCACTTCCGCTGCCATGCCCCAAGCTGCCAAATACCACGACACCGCCACCCATCGCGGCCAGGCCCATGGGGCTGTCAAATTTGCTCATCAAACCCAAGGGCGGGTCTGCCAGCCCGATGGCCACCGGTGAATCCGGGTTCAGGTTTTTAGCTGGCTTGTCTGTGCCGTTGGGCGGTTTGGGCAAAAACACCGAAGTGTCGTAAGACATCCATTCGCCGTTTTGGCTGATACCTTTCAACACATTGCCTTCAGCAGCAAAGTAGCCTTGGATGATCACATCGGGCATATCAGCGTCGCCGCCGGGCAAAGACAACTGCAAATCGTCGCCTTTTCGCTTGAGCTGCATTTTGGCGGGTGAGGTCAGCGTGACCAGATTGACCACTTGGTAATGCGCCGCATCTTCTGCCTTGACCACCAAGGCCTGGCCATTGACACCTGCACCGGTGCGGATCTGACGGGACAGTTTGGTCTGGCCGTTTTGTACCAGTTTGAATGAGAATTTTTCTTCCATGTAATACCTGTTTGAGTGAATTGGCGTGCAACCGGATTTGTTTATTTCTCGATGAGTAAGTAGTGCTTGTCAAACGATTGCCTGACCTGTTCGGCGTGGGCTTGCAACAGTTCGTGGAACTTTTCTGTGGGAACCAACTGCTTAGAACGGGCATCACTTTGGCGAGTGATGGTTTCAATCAATCCTTGGCGTTCCATTTCACGCATGCGGCTGCGTAAAGCTTTTTCAGTGAAATGGGCCCCGCCGAACAAATCTTTCAATGCCTTGGTCAATGCCATTTCAGGATGGAAAGTTTCTTCCGCCATGCGGTAGTACAAATGGCGGCCGGTCAGCGTGGACAGTATGGGTAAATTTTCCAGTTCCCACTGGTGCAATTCCGCCAGACTGCTGATCAGTCCCCACCAAGACGGGCTGAGTTTTTCAATCGGTTCCAACTTACACCTCCTGTTTAGTTGAACTATGGTTTGAATAATATCGGATTACAGTACTTAAATAACTACTTTTTTTGTTTTATTTGATATTTTTGGTGATTTATTACTGTTTAATTTTCAATTTTGTGTATTTTTAGCAACTTTCCAACCTCTGCTAACCTTGCAAACCATGCCAAACCAGCCCTTACTGAAAATCGCCCCGCTGTCCTTCCCATGGCAGACCCTAGATCCCTTTCTTTTTTGCGTGCACCACGTCGACCATTACCCGGCCGGTAATGCGCAGATGGGCCCGGCGGCCTCGCTGGCCGGGCGGCAAATCGGCAGCGACTTCGCTAACAAAGACGGCTGGAGCATGTACCACGGGCAAACGATTCCGGGCTTTCCGTCCCACCCGCACCGGGGTTTCGAGACCGTGACCATCGTGCGACAAGGCCATATCGACCATTCGGATTCACTGGGCGCAACGGCGCGTTTCGGCCCGGGTGATGTGCAATGGCTGACCGCCGGTGAAGGCATCGTGCATTGCGAAATGTTTCCGCTTCGTCACACGGACGCGCCCAACCCCTGCGAGTTGTTCCAAATCTGGTTGAACCTGCCAGCCCGCCGCAAAATGGCCAAGCCTCACTTCACCATGCTGTGGAACGAGGAGATACAAAAAGTGCGTCACACCGATGCCTTGGGTTTGCATACCGATGTGGTCGTGGTCGCAGGCGAATTGGACGGCGCGCGCGGCCTGCCGCCGCCGCCGGATTCCTGGGCCAGCGAGCCTGATGCCGACCTCGCCATCTTCACTATCCGTTTGCAAGCAGGCGCCCGTTGGACACTGCCACGCGCCAAACACACAGACACCCGCAGGCAGTTGTATGTCTTTGGTGGTAACGGATTGCACATAAGCGGGCAAGCAGTGAGCAACCGCCATGTGGCTGAGGTCAATACGCAGATGGACTTGGAACTGTTGAACGGCGACCAAGACACCGAACTGCTGATGTTGCAAGCACGCCCTATCGGAGAACCGGTGGCGCAATACGGCCCGTTTGTGATGAATACCCAAGCTGAAATCCACCAAGCGTTTGCCGATTACAGGCGCACCGAATTCGGCGGTTGGCCCTGGGCTTCGAACGACCCGGTGCACCCGCGCGAAGCCGGGCGTTTTGCCAAACATGCCGATGGGCGCATCGAGTACGCTGATACCACTGAAGGAATAAGAACATGAACCGCGTACTCGCACACACAGGCGCACGTTTTCCCATCGTGCAAGCACCCATGGGCTGGATTGCCCGCAGTCAACTGGCAGGCGCGGTGTCACGCGCGGGCGGCTTGGGCATCATTGAAACCTCGTCCGGCGAAACCGCCAACTGCCAGCGCGAAATTCAAACCATGCTGGACAGCGGCCTGCCGTTTGGCGTGAACCTGCCGATACGCTTTTTGAAAGACGAGGCCATGCTGCGCTATGTGTGCGAATCCGGCATACGCTTTGTCACCACTTCGGCTGGTAGCCCGGCCAAATTCATGGCCACACTCAAAGCCGCTGGCATGGTTGTTTACCACGCGGTGCCCACTTTGGATGCGGCCATGAAATGCGT
>CANNRV010000219.1 GCA_947508145.1 Comamonadaceae bacterium | reverse complement strand
GTCAGTCAGCAGTTAGAAGGCACGCACGAGGTGTTGTTGACCGGCCCGGGGCAGGCGCGTACTGAGTTTCAACACTGGTGCGAACAGCATGCCAAAGGCGCGGCGCATGCCATCACCGACAACCTGCCCTCAGACCACCCGAGTGACCCGCAGTTGATTGCCATGGCGCGTCAGTATTTCAAAAAGTTTGACAACATGGCGGCAGACCCAGGGCGGGTGTAAAGCGTCTCGCGCCGATTCAGGCGTGCAGCGGTGCGACTTTTTGATCAATCGCACCGAAGACGCTGAGGCCATCTTTGTCTTTCATGTCTATGCGCACGGTGTCACCGAATTGCATGAATTCGGTTTGTGCTTTGCCGTCCAAAATCGTTTCAATCGCGCGTTTTTCGGCAATGCAGCTGTAGCCTTTAGGCCAGTCTTTGCGGCCCTCTTTCTCAATGGCTTTGTTGCTCACCGTGCCGCTGCCAATGATGCTGCCCGCCCGCACATTGCGGGTCTTGGCCAAGTGGGCAATCAACTGACCGAAGTGAAACGTCATCTCCGGGCCTGCGTCGCACATGCCGACACGTTTGCCGTTCCAGTCCACCCGCATGCTCAGGTGCAAACGGCCTTGCTGCCAAGCATCGCCCAGTTCATCTGTGGTCACGGCCACCGGGCTGAACGCGGTCGCCGGTTTGCCTTGCAAAAATCCGAAGTTCTTTGCCAGTTCCGCCGGAATCAGGCGACGCAAGGACACATCGTTGGCCAGCATCACCAGACGTATGCCTTCCAGCGCTTGCTCGGGCGTGGACTGCATGGGCACATCAGCGGTGATGACCGCAACCTCGGCCTCGAAGTCGATGCCGTGGTCGGTGCTGACCGCCACGATGTCGTCGCACGGACCGATGAAATCATCGCTGCCGCCTTGGTACATCAACGGGTCTTCGTAGTAATTGGCAGGCACTTCGCTGTTGCGCGAGGCACGCACCAACTCGACGTGGTTCATATAAGCCGAACCGTCCGCCCATTGGTAAGCGCGCGGCAGCGGTGCCATGCACATCTTGGGGTCAAACGGGAAAGCATGTCTGGCTTTGCCTTGGCTCAAGGTTTGGTAGAGGTCTTGCAGCTGAGGGGAAACGAAGTTCCAGTCATCTAAGACTTGCTGCAACCGCTGGGCGATGCCGCTCGCATAATGGGCGCTTGTCAAATCGCGGGACACCACCACCAGTTGTCCGTCGCGTGAACCATCTTTGTATGTCGCTAATTTCATGCAGTCATTCTATCCATCGGCCCTGAAGCAACGGCTGTCACTCGGCGTGTTGCTGCTGTGCGTGCTGGCCGCTCACCTGGCCGGTGTGTTGAGCTTTTCCCAGCTGTGGCCGTCCCGCGTGAGCCCAGTCATACCTGCGCAGATCAGCTTTCAAACCGGCGCATCGACAGACACCAGCCCCGAGAGCGCAACATCAGAACCCGCTGTCACTGAAACACACAGCACCCGCCCTGCACCTGCCCAAGCTGCCAAACCATCGGCGCCAACAACCACAGGCATGCATGCGGTGAATCTGCTTCCCACAGACAAGGACACCACGGCTGCACGCGAAGAGCCTGAGGCAGCGAAAACTGAAGCCAAGCCGACAAACGCCATTGCACCTGAACCCGTCATTGAAGAAGACCCCAAACCAAGCGTCACCGCTGCTGCTGCACCGCCACCTAAGGTCGCGCCCGAGCCACCGCTTGCGCCCGAGCCACCGCTTGAGCCCGCTCCGCCAGCACCGGTGATCAGCGAGCCCAAAGCGGCAAGCGCCAGCACCACTGCGCCGGTGAATGACAACGTGCCTGCTAGCACGGCGACCTTGCCCGCTGATAACAAAGAACCCATGGCCCCGGCTTCTGCGACGGCCGCACCGGCTGCCGCTGCGAGCAAGACGTCCAACGAATCGCCCGCATGGTTGAACAATGCACATTTCATTTGGCCGGCCTCCACCCGTTTCATTTACGACGTGATGGGCGAGAGCAAAGGCTTTCGCTTTAACGCCGATGGCGAATTGCTGTGGAAACACGATGGCAAGCAATACGATATGCGACTGGAGATCAAGCATTTTTTGTTTGGCAGCAAAACCCAAACCAGCGTTGGTCAACTGGGTCTGCAAGGCGTGCTGCCCAAACGCTTCGGCGACAAATACAAACAAGAGGTCGCGGCGCATTTCGATCGCGACAAGAACCAGTTGATTTTCAGTGCCAACAGCAATCCGCAACCGCTGTTGCCAGGCGCACAAGACAGACTCAGTTTGTTTGCCCAACTGGCTGCATTGCTGGCAGGCTCACCCGAGTTGCGACAGACCGGACAACAAATCAATTTCCAGGTGGCCGCTGCCAAAAGCGCAGACATGTGGACGTTCCAAGTGGAAAAGCAGGAAGTCATACAACTGCCCGCCGGTAAATTCAACACATGGAAATTGAGCCGCGTGTTCAAGGGCGCGTATGACCAGACGGCGGATGTGTGGCTGTCACCCGCGCATGGCTATTTGCCCATCAAGCTGCGTATCGCGCAAAGCAATGGCGATGTGCTGGAACAAAATTTGAGTAAGGTGCAGCCACCTTAATCTAACCGTGTGCTCGGGTCAGTGGTCGGCGGACTGAGATGCAGTGCAGCTATCTCCGCATACACACTATCCGCTTGCAAACCCCATTTTTTAAAAAACGCCGTTAAATCATGGCCTGAAATTTGACAGGCCTTCAACATGAAGTAACGCATCCTTGCTGCATCGTCTTTGAAAACAGGTTTTTCTTCACGGGTTTGTTTGTGAAGCTGTTGGAAAAATGGGTCGCCGTAGGCCAACCACAGTTGATGAAACATGCACAACCTGATCCATACATCCACGTCCGTATTGAAATTTTTGTTGGCATCTGCCGCAGCAAGATAGGCCATGGCTTTTGTTTTCACGTCATTTTGTGACAGCCTGTCAGGTGTAACCTGCAAAGACCTTTCGGCCGCCATAGAGTAAATATTGACCGTGACCTCTCCGAGCCCGGACCAAGTCCAAGGCTGTTGATGCAAGTGGCCCAATTCATGCCAAATTCCCCAAGCATCACCAGAGTTAGGCAGTCTGCCGGTGATCAGCGGTGTGAATGCATATTTGGCCGCGCCAGCTGAAAACGCGGTACGGAAGTTGGTGGCATACATCCAACCGTCTTCGGCTTGGGTCATCAAGAATTGGTTGGTATTGCGCCTGTGCTTTTCAGACGAACCGTCTAGG
>CANNRV010000218.1 GCA_947508145.1 Comamonadaceae bacterium | reverse complement strand
CGGCACGCCAACAAATGCCAGCAGCAACAAGGCCAGCATGAACCAGCGGTCTTGCAGAATCGGGAAGATCTGCTGGTCCGCTTGGTAGCTGGTTTTGAATTGGCCGTTTTCTCTATAGAACATACTTACACCCGGTCAATGATCTTTTCACCAAACAAACCTTGCGGGCGAACCAACAAGAAGAGCAGCGCCAACACATAAGCAAACCAAATTTCAATGCCACCGCCGACATAAGGACCGAGGTACACCTCGGACAATTTCTCGCCGACACCAATGATCAAGCCACCGATGATGGCGCCGGGCACAGACGTCAAGCCGCCCAAAATCACGACGGGCAAGGCACGCAATGCGACCGTTGCCAATGAAAACTGCACGCCGAGTTTGCTGCCCCAAATCATGCCGGCCACCAAAGCCACCACGCCGGCCACACACCACACAATCACCCAGATGCGGTTGAGTGGAATGCCAATCGATTGGGCCGCCTGGTGGTCATCTGCCACCGCACGCAATGCGCGACCGGTACCGGTCTTTTGGAAAAACAGTGACAACAAGGCCACCAAACAAGCCGCGATCAAAGCCGCAATCAAATCTTCCTGGTTGATCAAAATGCCGCCCGGGAAGGTGGACTCAAAAGCCATCACCGGTTCTTTGGGCATGCCGATGTCAATCTTGTAGATATCGCTGCCGAACAAGGACTGGCCCAGCCCTTCCAGAAAATACGTAATGCCTAAAGTGGCCATGAGTAAGGTCGTGCCTTCCTGGTTCACCAACTGACGCAACACCAATCGCTCAATCAACCAGGCCACGCAGAACATGACCGCCGCCGCCATGGCAAACGCAATCAGGTTCACCAGCCACAAGCTGCCTATGCCTGTGCCATTCAGCCACTCGGAAAAACGCGCCATCGCCAAGGCAGCAAACAAGACCATCGCGCCTTGCGCGAAATTGAACACGCCAGACGCTTTAAAGATCAGCACAAAACCCAAAGCCACCAGCGAATACAACATACCCGCCATCAGCCCGCCTAACAGTGTTTCAAGAAAGAATCCCATGGCAGTCAATGTCCTGTTCCAAGGTAGGCGCTGATCACCTCGGGGTTGTTGCGCACTTCATCCGGCGAGCCATCGCCGATTTTTTTACCGTAGTCCAACACCACCACGCGGTCGGAGATGTCCATCACCACACCCATGTCGTGCTCGATCAACACCACGGTGGTGCCGAACTCGTCGTTCACATCCAATATGAAACGACACATGTCTTGTTTTTCTTCGACGTTCATACCGGCCATGGGTTCATCCAGCAACAGCACTTGCGGCTCGAGTGCCAGCGCCCGACCCAAGTCCACACGTTTTTGCAAACCGTATGGCAATTGGCCCACCGGGGTTTTGCGATAGGGTTGTATTTCCAGAAAGTCGATGATTTCTTCCACCCGTTTGCGGTGCTCAATTTCTTCGCGTTCAGCCGGGCCTAGCCGCAGGGCTTGCATGAACAAATTCGATTTCATGCGCAGGTTGCGCCCGGTCATGATGTTGTCCAGCACGCTCATGCCTTTGAACAAGGCCAGGTTTTGAAAGGTACGGGCCACGCCCATGACCGCGACCTGGTGGCTGTCCATGTGGCTGAAAGTTTGGCCGCGAAACGTGATCTGCCCTTGCTGCGGCGAATACACGCCGTTGATGCAATTGAGCATGGACGATTTGCCTGCACCGTTGGGGCCAATGATGGCGCGGATTTCATGCTCGCGCACATTGAAACTGATGTCGGACAAAGCCTTGACCCCGCCAAAACTCAGCGAAATGTTTTGCACATTCAATATGACATCGCCAATTTGCTTGCTCATGCGGCACGCTCCACTGGGCTGAACACTTTGGCATCTGACAGCTTCAAGGTGGCGCTCACGCTGCCGCTTCTGCCGTCTTCAAATTTCACCGCTGTTTCAATGTATTGCTGCGCCAAGCCTTCGTACAAAGCTTGAACCAGCACCGCGTATTTCTCGGCGATGTAACCACGCCGCACTTTGTTGGTTCGCGTGAGTTCGCCGTCATCCGCATCCAACTCTTTGTGCAAGACCAGGAAGCGGCTGATTTGCGAACCGGCCAATAAGGTGTCGGCGGACAGATCGGCATTCACTTTTTCTACGCATTCCAAAATCAATTGGTACACCTCGGTTTTTTGCGCCAAATCGGTGTAGCCCGCATACGGCAGGTTGCGCCGCTCGGCCCAGTTGCCGACCGCATCGAAATCGATATTGAGCATGACGCAAACTTTGTCGCGTCCATCGCCATAGGCCACGGCTTCTTTGATGAACGGGAAAAATTTGAGTTTGTTTTCCACATACTTGGGCGCGAACATGGCACCGTCATTCACGCCACCTTGGATGCGGCCCACGTCTTTGACACGGTCAATGATTTTCAAATGGCCGCGACTGTCGATGAAGCCCGCGTCATTGGTTTTGTACCAGCCGTCGGCGCTCAACACTTCTGCCGTGGCCTCGGGGTTTTTGTAATAGCCCTTGAGCAAGCCAGCCGACTTGACCAGAATTTCGCCGTTATCAGCCACTTTGATTTCCACGCCGTCGCAAGGCACACCGACCGTGTCGGCATACGCTTGGTTGTCCGGTTGCAAACACACAAACACCGCTGTTTCTGTCGAGCCGTACAACTGTTTCAGGTTGATGCCAATGGATCGGTAAAAGCTGAACAAGTCAGGGCCGATGGCTTCGCCCGCTGTGTACGCTACACGCACGCGAGACATGCCAAGGTTGTTGCGCAACGGCCCGTACACCAGCAGATTGCCCATGCCATACAACAGCGAGTTCCACACGCCGACATCTTCACCATCCATGCGACGCGGCCCGACTTCACGCGCCAGATCCATGAAAAACTTGAACATGCTGCGCTTAGGCGCACTCGCATCTTCCATGCGAATCATCACTTGCGTCAGCAAGCCTTCAAACACGCGCGGCGGCGCAAAGTAATAGCTAGGACCGACTTCTTTCAAATCGATGGTGACCGTCTCGGCAGACTCGGGGCAATTCACGACATAACCGCAGCACAGCCATTGTGCATAGCTGAAGATGTTTTGCCCGATCCATGCAGGCGGCAAATAGGCCAACACTTCTTCGCGGCTGGTGAGTTTGTCAAAGTCAGCACCGGCTTTGGCGCGATCCAACAAGCTGCGGTGCGTGTGCACCACGCCCTTGGCGTTGCCGGTGGTGCCGGAGGTGAAAAACATGGCGGCCACATCATCGGGCTG
>CANNRV010000217.1 GCA_947508145.1 Comamonadaceae bacterium | reverse complement strand
CCTTTGGCGCGGTCGGCGAAATAGCAGCGCAGGGTTTCTTTCACGGTTCTGAAGGCCAGATCGTCCCAAGGGATGTCGGCTTCTGAAAACAAACGCGCTTCCTGGGTTTCGTGGCCGGGGTTGAAGTCGGGGCTTTGCAAAGCGGCACGAAAAAAGAAATGCACTTGGCCGACACGCGGCACGTCAATGATGGTGAAAAGCGCTTGCATTTCGATCTGCGCACCGGCTTCTTCGTCGGTTTCGCGTGCTGCACCTTCGGCCAGGGTTTCGCGCAATTCCATGAACCCGGCGGGCAGGGTCCAAAAACCTTTGCGCGGCTCGATATTGCGTTTGCACAGCAGCACCTGGTCTTGCCAGACAGGAACAGTGCCGACCACATTCAGCGGGTTGTCGTAATGCACGGTGTGGCAGGCAGGGCAGACCGCACGCACCCGCGTGTCGCCGTCGTCCGGCAGCCGATTAACCACGGCTGTGCCGCAGTTTTTGCAATGTTTGATCGAAGCCGGGCCGGGGTGCGTCATGGTTGTGGTTCAAAGGGGCAGGACATGGCAGTTTAGGCCACTGCGATGACGGCCTTCAATTTTTTTGGCGATATCCTCGGGGGATGAAACTGCACAACTATTTCCGTTCCTCCGCTTCATTCCGAGTGCGCATTGCCCTGGCGCTCAAAGGACTGTCTTATGACTACCTCTCAGTGCATCTGGCCAAAGGTGAACAGTTGAAGGACGGCTACACCAGCCTCAACAGCGATGCCTTGGTACCCTTGCTTGGCATCGACGGCTTGCAACTGACCCAGTCCATGGCCATCATCGAATACTTGGATGAAACCCGTCCCACCCCGGCGCTGTTACCCGCCGATGCGCCCGGGCGCGCCCGGGTGCGGGCGCTGGCCCAATCCATCGCCTGCGAAATTCACCCTTTGAACAATTTGCGGGTGTTGAAATACCTGAGCAATCAGTTGCAATTAGACGAAGACAGCAAAAACACCTGGTACCGCCATTGGGTGCGGCTGGGAATGCTGGCGTTCGAGCAACAACTCAGCCGTTCACCCGAAGGCAGGTTTTGCCATGGTGACACCCCGGGCTTGGCCGATTGCGTGCTGGTGCCGCAAATATTCAACGGCCAGCGTTTCAAAGTCGATTTTTCTGGCTTGGACAAAACCATGGCGGTGTTCAATGCCTGCATGGCATTACCGGCGTTTCAGCAGGCCCAGCCCAGCGCCTGTCCCGACTTTGAACCCTGATCTGCCGCACTGGCCAGGCGCCAGCGTCTTTTGCTCGACCCGCAGCGGCGGTGTGTCGCTGCCGCCGTATGAGAGTTTGAACCTCGGTGACCACGTGGGCGACGACCCGGCCAAGGTGGCAGAGAACCGGCGGCGACTGGCGCAAGCCTGGGGCCTGCAACCGGTGTTCATGCAGCAAGTGCATGGCACAGAAGTCGTTTGCATAGACACGGTGGCTGTCGGCAGCGTGCCAGTCGCGGATGCCTGCTGGAGCACACAGGCTGGACGTGCTTGCACCATCATGGTGGCCGACTGTTTGCCGGTGCTGTTTTATTTGCCACGCACACGCGTTGTTGCTGCCGCGCATGCCGGTTGGCGCGGACTGGCTGCGGGTGTGCTGGAAAACACCTTGAAAGTATTCGGCGCAGGTACTGATTTGGGTGAAGTGCAAGTGTGGCTAGGCCCGTGCATAGGGCCGCAAGTATTTGAGGTGGGCGAAGAGGTGCGCCAGGCCTTTGTGCTGTCAGACCCGCAGGCGGATCAAGCATTTCAGACCACCTCCAAGCCGGGTAAATACCTGGCAGATTTGCCCGCCTTGGCCCGCCTGCGATTGCACCGACAAGGTGTCAGCGCGATTGAAGGCAACGACAGCCACCCGAACTGGTGCACGGTGTCCCACCCCGGGCTCTACTTTTCCCACAGACGGGACAACCGCAGCGGAAGATTCGCCGCAGGCATTGCTTTAGTTTGAATTTGTCAGTGATTTGTCGGGGTTGATCGCTTAAGATGGATTGAACCCTTCACACACCATCCCTATGAAGTCACTACCTGTCTTGAGTTTTCCGCCGGAACAACTGGCCAAGCTGCAAGCTCAATATGCGCAAGACATGCAGCAGTTGTGGCAACAAGGCATGCAGTCCAATCCGCAACTCAAAGACCGGCGTTTCTCCGCTGAAGCTTGGCAGCACAACCCGGTGGCTGGGTTCAATGCCGCCATGTATTTGCTCAACGCCCGCACGCTGATGTCCATGAGCGACATGGTGGACACCGACGAAAAAACCCGCGCCCGTATCCGCTTTGCGGTTGAACAATGGGTGGCCGCGTCCTCGCCCAGCAATTTTTTGGCGTTCAACGCCGAAGCCCAACAAAAAGCCATAGACACCAAAGGCGAAAGCATTGCGCACGGGTTGCAAAACATGCTGCACGATATGCGCCAAGGCCATGTGTCCATGACCGATGAAAGCCAATTTGAAGTTGGCAAAAACGTGGCCACCAGCGAAGGCGCGGTGGTGTTTGAAAACGAGATTTTTCAGCTCATCGAGTACAAGCCGCTGACCGCCAAGGTCTACCAGCGTCCTTTCTTGCTGGTGCCGCCTTGCATCAACAAGTTTTACATCCTCGATCTGCAACCTGCCAACTCTTTCATCCGCCATGTGGTCGAACAAGGCCACCGCACCTTTGTGGTCAGCTGGCGCAACCCGGATGAATCATTGAAACACGCCACCTGGGACGATTACGTGGAAAAAGGCGTGATCCAGGCGATTGAAGTGGCAAGGCAAATCGCCAATATGCCGCAGGTCAACGCTTTAGGTTTTTGCGTCGGCGGCACTTTGCTGACCAGCGCCTTGGCGGTGCTGGCGGCGCGCGGCGAAGACCCGGTGGCCAGTGCCACCTTGCTCACCACCTTGGTTGATTTCTCCGATGTCGGCGTGTTGGACGTATTCATTGACGAAGCCTTTGTGCAATACCGCGAAGCCCAGTTTTCGCAAGGCGGCTTGATGGCCGGACGCGACATGGCTTCCACCTTCAGTTTTTTACGGCCCAACGATTTGGTCTGGAACTACGTGGTCGGCAATTACCTCAAAGGTGAAACCCCGCCGCCTTTCGATTTGCTTTACTGGAACAGCGATGCCACCAATTTGCCCGGCCCTTTTTACGCCTGGTATTTGCGCAACACCTACTTGGAAAACAAACTGGTCAAACCTGGCAAGGCCGTGATTTGCGGTGAGGCTATTGATTTACGCAAAGTAGAGGTGCCT
>CANNRV010000216.1 GCA_947508145.1 Comamonadaceae bacterium | reverse complement strand
GCGTCGGTGAAGCGAAACAGTTTTTGCACATGCTCATTGGTGCAGGCGGTGCCCAGTGTGGCGACAGCATTGGCAAAACCAGATTGGGCCAGCGCCACCACGTCCATATAGCCTTCGGTGACCAGCACGTAACCGGCTTCGCGCAAGGCAGTGCGGGCCTCGAACAAGCCGTAGAGCTCGCGGCCTTTGCTGAACACCGGGGTTTCGGGTGAGTTCAGGTACTTGGGTGTGCCGTCGCCCATGACCCGCCCGCCAAAGCCTATGCATTCACCTTTGACATTGCGGATCGGAAACATGACGCGGTCGCGAAAACGGTCATAGCGTTTTTCTTCGCCGCCGTCTTCGGCGTTGCTGATCAGCAAGCCGGACTCGACCAGCAAGGGGTCCTGGTAATCCGGGAAGACGCTGGCCAGACTGCGCCAGCCTTCGGGCGCGTAGCCCAGGCCAAAGGCCTTGGCGATCTCGCCGGACAAGCCACGGCCTTTCAAATAGTCGATGGCACGCGGGCTGTTTTTCAGGTGTTTGCGGTAAGTCTCAGCGGCTTTCTCCAGCACGTCATTCAGGGTGGCCTGACGCTGGCGTTGCTGTGCAGCGCGTTGTCGTTCTTGCGGATCGCTGTCGTCCTCGGGCACCGGCATGCCGTAGGACTGGGCCAAGTCCTTCACGGCTTCGACAAAATTCATGCCGCTGTGCTCCATCAGAAAACCGATGGCGTTGCCGTTTTTGCCGCAGCCAAAGCAATGGAAAAACTGTTTGCTCGGGCTGACGGAAAACGACGGCGATTTCTCGCCGTGAAACGGGCACAAGCCCATGTAATTCGCCCCGCCTTTCTTCAGTTGCACATAGCGCCCGACGACTTCAACGACATCGGCTCGCGCTATTAACTCCTGAATGAAAGACTGGGGAATCGCCATGGCTGTCAGTCGCCGCTGACGGAACCCTCACGACGCGGGTCGGCGGCACCGTGCCAGCCTTCGCCTTTGCGCTGAATCGCTTGCAGGCCGCTGCTCATTTCAATTTGCTGCACTTCGTGGCCGCGTGCTTTGAGGCCGTCGACGGTGGCGGCGTTAAAGCGGGTGGCTTCGAGCATCAGCGGGCCGTTGGCGTTGGCAATACCTGAGTGCGGCTGCTTGATGGCTTGTTGCGCATCGAGTCCGCCGTGCAACATGGCCCACAGGCTTTGGCTGGTGTAGTGGATGATGCCTGCACCGCCGGGGCTGCCCAGGCTGATCAGCAAGGGGCCGCGTTGTCCGGCGTCGTCACTGGCGTAGACCAGCACCGGGTTCATGGATGAACGCGGGCGCTTACCGGCTTGCAGTCGGTTGGCCACGGGTGTGCCGTTGGCATCGGTGGGGGCAAAGCTGAAATCGGTCAATTGGTTGTTCAGCAAAAAGCCGCCGCGCGGGCCGGGGCTGACCATGATGCGTGCGCCGAATCCGCTTTCAATCGTCGTGGTCATGGACAAGGCGTTGCCTTTGCCGTCCACGATGCTGATGTGGCTGGTGCCGTACTCAGGTTGGTCAGCCATGGGGGCGTAGCTGACGGCGGTGGAGCCGGGTTTGCCAGCGGGCGCATCGGCCATGCGACGACTGGAGATCAGGCTGGCACGCTGTTGTAAGTACGCCGGTTGCAACATGCTGCTCCAGTCTTTGCCGGGAGCGGTGACGAAGGCCGGGTCCCCCACATACTGGGCCCGGTCAGCAAACGCCAGACGGGCGGCTTCGTTGTAGTTGTGCAGCCAGTCCACGCTCAGCCATTCTTCGCTGGGGCGGGTTTGGGCAGACAACATGCCGAAAATTTGGCCCATGGCGATCAAACCGGATGAGGGGGCGCCCACGCCGCAGATTTGCACGTTCTTCGTGTCGCCCAGCTCGGCCTTGTGTTGGAAGCACAGGGCTTCACGCACTTCAGGACGGTATTTCTGCATATCGCCCATGGTCAGCAGGCCGGGGTTGTTGGCATGCTGTTGCACCCGATTGACGATGGTTTGTGCCAGCGGGCCGGTGTAGAACGCGTCCACGCCTTGTTTGGCGATCATTTGGTAGGTTTTGGACAAGCCGGGGTTGGTCAAGAGGTGACCCACGGGCAGGGGGACACCGTTGGGTTTGAAGAAGTACGCTACGCTTTGCGGGTCTTTCAACAAGGTGGCTTCGGCTTTGAGTTGCGCGTACAAACGCGGGCTCATGGTGAAACCTTTGTCAGCCAGTTCGATGGCCGGTTTGAACAGGCTGGCCCAAGGCAATTTGCCGTGTTGTTTGTGGGCCAGCGCCATCATGCGCAACAAGCCGGGCACGCCGACAGCGCGTCCGCCGGGCACGACTTCAAAGAAGTTCATGGGTTTGCCGTTGTGCATGAACAGGTCAGACGGGGCCAGCACAGGCGCGGTTTCGCGACCGTCATACACCTGCAGTTGTTTGCCGTCGTCGTGGACCAGAAACGCGCCACCACCAATGCCGCTGGATTGCGGTTCCACCAGCGTCAGCACCAGTTGCACGGCGATGGCGGCATCGACCGCAGAACCACCGGCTTTGAGAATGCGCAAACCGGCGGCACTGGCCAGCGGATTGGCCGAGGCCACGCCACGGTGTTGGAATTGCCAACCGGCTTTGTCAGACGACGGTACTTGAGGCGCTTTGTCTTTGGCAAATGCCAGCGAACTGCACAGCAGCAGAACACAAGCGGCGCGCACGCCCCAACGGGCGGTAAAAGGAAGAGTGGAATGGGTCATGGTGAGTGTCTCGAATGAATTATTTATTTAGGGGGCAGGCGAATGGCTCCGTCAAGGCGGATCACTTCGCCGTTGAGCATGTCGTTGTCCATAATGTGCACCACCAGTTTGGCGTAATCCTGAGGCGTTCCCAGACGCGACGGGAAGGGCACACCGGCTGCCAAAGCTTCTTGCACTTCTTTGGGCATGGAGAACATCATGGGGGTGCCGAAAATGCCGGGGGCAATCGTCATATTGCGGATGCCGAGTTTGGACAAGTCGCGGGCAATCGGCAGTGTCATGCCGACGATGCCGCCTTTGGAGGCGGAGTAAGCCGCTTGGCCGATCTGGCCGTCATAGGCAGCGACGGAGGCGGTGGAGATCAGCACGCCGCGCTCACCGGTGTCTTCCGGGGTGTTGGTACTCATGGCCTGGGCGGCCAGGCGGATCATGTTGAAACTGCCGATCAGGTTGATGTTGATGGTGCGCTGAAAACCTGCCAGCACGTGCGGGCCGGATTTGCCGACGGTGCGCTCAGCGGTCGCGATACCGGCGCAATTGATC
>CANNRV010000215.1 GCA_947508145.1 Comamonadaceae bacterium | reverse complement strand
TGGACATGGTGTGTTCTCAGTGTGCAGCGTGTGCGGTTTCAAAAGCGGTTTGGCAGTTCAGGCAGCGCGTGGTCTGCGGCATGGCAAGCAGCCGCGCCTCTGACACCGTGGTGCCGCATTCCAGACAAAACCCGTAAACACCTTGTTGCAGTCGCAGCAACGCGTCATCAATCTGCTGTAACTGCGCGGTTTCGTTTTCGTTGATCGCGAATTCGGTGTCCCGTTCGTTGTTCATTTGGCCCGGGTCCTCTTGCAGATGGTCAAAATGGGTGTAAGCCACTTCGGCGCGGCTGAGCTGGCCGCCGCGTTGCTGGGCGATGCGTGCCAGCAGTTCATCGCGCTGGCGGGTCAATACCAGCAAATACGGACTCATCTGGGCTTGTTGTGTCATGGTCATGTGGGTTGGTTGTGTCGTCATGCACATCTTGCGACCGCCTCAGTCATGCAGCATTGATATTTGTCAACAAAGCCACTATCAACAGCGGCCAAGGCACAATCCGCATCTACCCATTCAACACAGCACTTGCCATGAAACCGATTGACTACAGCGTTTACGAGAGCTTGCACATCACGCGTCGCGGTCCGCATGACAGCGTGCTCGATATCCAAATGAAAGCCAGCAACGGCAAACTGCCCACCGCCGGTCACCAAGGCCATGCCGATTTGTGCGAGATTTGGCGCGACATAGGCCGCGATGACAGCGTGCGTTGTGCCGTGTTGCGCGGCGAAGGCATGGGGTTTTCTGGCGGCGGTGATTTGCAACTGGTCAGCGACATGGCGCAAGACTTCGAGGTCCGCACCCGCGTGTGGAAAGAAGCGCGTGACTTGGTCTACAACATCATCAATTGCGACAAGCCGGTGGTGAGCGCCATGCACGGCCCGGCGGTTGGTGCTGGTTTGGTGGCGGGTTTGCTGGCCGATATTTCGATTGCCGCCAAAAGCGCCAAGATCGTCGATGGCCACACACGATTGGGCGTGGCCGCCGGTGACCACGCAGCCATCATCTGGCCTTTGCTGTGCGGCATGGCCAAAGCCAAATACTATTTGATGCTGTGCGAGCCGGTCAGCGGCGAAGAGGCCGAGCGCATCGGTCTGGTGTCGCTGTGTGTGGATGACGACAAGCTGCTCGACAAAGCGTATGAAGTGGCCGACAAACTGGCCAGCGGCAGCCAGACCGCGATCCGCTGGACCAAGTACTCGTTGAACAACTGGTTGCGCCAAGCCGGGCCATCGTTTGACACCTCGCTGGCGCTGGAGTTCATGGGTTTTGGCGGCCCGGATGTGCGCGAAGGCGTGGCCTCACTCCAAGAAAAACGCCGGCCCAAGTTTGATTGAAGTTTGAACAGCCGCACCCGCGCATAAAATTTTTCCGATGCAGCGCTTCTATTCAGTCCGCCGCTTTCCTTGTACCCATTAGCCATGAACCGCCGCACCTTATTCATCGTCTCCAGCGTTTTCTTGTTGCATGCCTTGGCTTTGTGGGCATTGCATACAGGCTTGTTGCAGCGCATGGTGCAAGTGGTGGTGCCGGTGATGTTGCTGAGCCAGACCGAGCCGCCGCCACCGCCCCCTCCAGCCCCGCCGCCGGAGAAACAGCCACCGCCCAAGCCTGAGCCCAAACCTGAAATAAAGCAGGAACCGAAACCTGAACCCCTGCCGCCTCCTAAACCTGAGCCCAAGCCGGAACCAAAGCCGGAACCCAAACCCGAACCGAAACCCGAACCGAAACCCGAACCGAAACCCGAACCAAAGCCTGAGCCTAAACCCGAGCCCAAGCCGGAACCTAAACCTGAACCGAAGCCTGAGCCCAAGCCCGAACCGAAACCAGAGCCCAAGCCTGAGCCCAAGCCTCAAGCTAAGTCAGAACAGAAACCGGAACCGCGTCCCGAACCGCGTGTCGAAGCGCCCAAGCCGCCTCCGGTGCAAGAGCCTGCTGTTTTGTCGTCGCATAACGCACCAGCCACTGCCAGCGTGGTGCAAACTGCACCAACAGTTCAAACTGCACCTGCCGCACCCGTTAAACAGACGGCACCTGCGCCGCAAGTGCCAACGCCAGCGGCTGCAGTTGCCAAACCAGGCAACGGTGATTCGGTGGAAGAGGCCGCGCCTTTGGCGGAGTTTTCGAGCCGTGAATACCAGGAGAAATTGAACCGACGATTCTCCAAATCCATGAGCGGGCGCATGGGCGAATTTGGCCGGGTGTTAATCAAGGTACTGGTTGATAAAGATGGCTCGGTGAAAAATACCGTGATACTGACACCCAGCCCTTATCCCCGGCTAGACAAGTTTGCGGTGGAAGAGGTGAACTCTTGGAAATTCAAACCTGCCAAGCGCAACGGTGTTGCAGAGGAACGCGAAGTCAAAGTTCCATTTGTATTTGAAGAAAAGAAAAACTGATGAAGGTAAGCACATGAACAATGAATTTGGATTGGTCAATCTGTGGGTGGCCGGTGATGGTGTGACACGCTTTGTGGCCTTGTTGTTGCTCGCCATGTCCTTGGCTTCCTGGACCGTGATTCTGCTCAAGACACTCAACCTGTTGGCGGTGCGCAAGCAAGCCGCTCGCATCGAGGCTTTTTGGCGCACCACCGACATCCCGCAAGGCATGCAAGCGCTGGGCAGCGAATCGAACAACCCGTTTCATGCGCTGGTGCACAGCGGCCAGCAAGCCATGACTTATGTGAAAAAAGACGCATCCCGGCAGGCCGAGCTGTCGCAGCAAATCGATATCAGCGATTGGGTGACGCGGGGTTTGCAAAACGCCATTGATGACGCGACCGCGCAATTGCAGTCCGGGCTGGCGGTGTTGGCATCGGTGGGCTCCACTGCGCCCTTCATCGGTTTGTTCGGTACGGTCTGGGGCATTTACCACGCGCTGATGCAAATCGGCATGGCCGGTCAGGCAACGATTGACAAGGTGGCCGGGCCGATTGGTGAAGCGCTGATCATGACGGCATTGGGTTTGGCCGTGGCTATTCCTGCGGTGTTGGGCTATAACGCGCTGGTGCGAGGCAATAAATTCATCATCGGGCGTTTGAACCGTTTTGCGCACGACTTGCATGTGCTGTTCATGACTGGCCACCGGGTCAAGGCCAAGGAGTAAAGCATGGCGTTTGGAACCCAAGATGACACCGATGAGGTGATGAACGAAATCAACATGACACCTTTGGTCGATGTCATGTTGGTGTTGTTGATCATCTTCATGATCACCATTCCGGTGATGAAGCACTCGGTCAACATCGAACTGCCGCGTGCCAGCAACCAGCCGCAAGAGGC
>CANNRV010000214.1 GCA_947508145.1 Comamonadaceae bacterium | reverse complement strand
TTTGATCTGACGCAATTCGCGCACAGCGCGTTTTACAACGCACCCTTGCAACGCATTGAAATGCATTTGCTCAGCTTGCGTTCGCAAACCGTGCATTTGAATGGACAGGCTTACGCTTTCAACGAAGGCGAAACCTTGCACACCGAGTACTCGCACAAGTTCAGCATCGCCGGTGTGCAACAGGCTGCACAATCGGCGGGCTTGCAAGCCGGTCCGGTCTGGACCGATGCACAACACCACTTTGGCCTGCTCTGGCTGAACATTCCCCACACACAGGAGTCAACGACATGAAAGCCATTTGGAACGACACCGTGGTTGCCGAGAGCAACGACACCGTTTTGGTTGAAGGCAACCATTACTTTCCCGCAGAGGCTTTGAACAAAGACTTTGTCTCCCCCAGCAACCACAAAACCATGTGTGCATGGAAAGGCCAGGCCAGCTATTTGTCGCTCTTGGTCAATGGCGAATTGAACAACGATGCGGTCTGGTACTACGCCGATCCAAAACCACAAGCCGAAGAAATTCGTGGCCGTGTGGCGTTTTGGAAAGGTGTCAAGGTCACTGAGTAAGTCACCTCTTTGACAGCGACTGATTTTTTTCCAAAATTCGCCTAGGGAATACCCCCAGAACACCTCTTTCGCCGGGCCTAACTCAGCCACAATGACAACTTTTTCGCGAGAGACTGTTTGTTCTTATGAATTTGGATCTGGTACTGCTAGCGGTGGCCGATGGTGTCTCTTACGCCGGACTGTTGTTCATGGTGTCGCTTGGCCTGACCTTGATATTCGGGGTCATGGGCATTGTGAACGTGGCCCACGGCGCGTTGTATGCGTTCGGTGGTTACGCTGCCTCCAGCCTCACACTCGCGGCCATGCCCCAGTCACCCGGCACGGCGGCTTTGTTATTGATACTGCCTTTGTCGGCGATGCTGGTCGGTCTGGTGCTGGGCACTGCCATAGAAGCCGGTTTATTGCGACGCATACAAGGGCGCGATCCGGTGCAGCAAATGCTGATGACCTTCGCCGGTTTCATGGTGCTTGAAGATGTGCAACGCCTGATCTGGGGAACCCAACCTTTTTCTGCACCCGAAGTCATCAGCCATTTAGGCACCGTCAATTTCTTCAACGTCACCTACACCTTTTACCAATTGGTTTTGATCCCGGCGATGGCCTTGGTCAGTTACGCCGGGCTGATGTTTTTTCTGCGTTACACCACCGCCGGTCGCCAAGTGGTGGCGGTCACGCACCACCGAGAAATGGCCACGGCCTTGGGCATCAATGCCAAACGTGTGGGCTGGCTGACTTTCATCCTCGGTGCTACTTTGGGTGCGCTGGGCGGTGCCATGGCCGCGCCCACCACGTCTATGGTGCCCGGCGTCGGGGCCGACATGATCGTGTTGTCTTTCTCTGTGGTGGCCACGGCCGGCATGGGGCAAATCACCGGTGCATTGCTGGCCTCGCTGATGATCGGCTTGACCCGCGCCGCTGCGGTCTACCTTGCGCCTGAATGGGAAGTGGCTGTGCCCTACCTCATCATGGTGCTGGTGTTGCTGGTCCGACCAGACGGCTTGTTCTCAGTCGCACAAGCGCGCAGGATTTGACATGATTCCTCTCATCGGATTGATCGGCGCTGTGGTGTGTTTATTGCTCGGGTGGCAATTCCCCTGGAGCAAAACACCGCTCATCATGGGCTTGTGTTATGGCTTGGCCAGCTTGGGCGTATCCATCATGATGCGGGCCGGACAAGTGTCTTTCGGACACGCCTTGTTCGCCGCCATCGGGGCCTATACCGTGGCTTTTCTGGCGCGCGCCTACCCAGGCATGGATGGCATGTGGATGCTGGTATGTGCAGTGGCCACCAGCGGTATCGCAGGCGCACTGGTCGGCGTGTTTGTGGTGCGCTATCGGGGCATCTTTTTCGGCATGTTGAATTTGGCGCTCAGCATGGTGGTGTATGCGATGTTGGGCAAGATGTACAACATCTCCGGCGGCACCGATGGCCTCAGACTGGACCGCCCGCCGCTGTGGGGCTCAAGCCTAGAACGCGCTGACTTTGAAACCGTGTTGTTGTTGATGGTGGTTGGGTCTGCGGTGTGCATGGTCTGGTTGGTGCAACGCTATTTCAAGTCTGCTGCCGGTGAAGCGCTCTCTGGCATCAAGTCCAACGAAACCCGCTTGGAATATTTGGGCATGTCGGCCAAACACATCATGTGGCAAGCCTATGTGTTCTCTGCGTTACTGGTTGGTTTGTCGGGTGGTTTGTTTGCCATGGTGCAAGGCCTGGTCACTCCCGACATCGGTGCCTGGTTCCGTTCCGGTGAATATGTTTTCATCGCCGTGCTGGGCGGTTCGGGTCACGCCATGGGCGCGTTTTTAGGCGCAGTGGTGTTTGAAGTCGTCAAGCTGTTTGCCGCTGCATACATGACGGGCGTGTGGCAAATGCTGTTGGGCCTGACCTTGATTTTCGTCATCATTCTGGCGCCTGATGGCATCGTCGGCCTGCTGCACAAACGCATGGCCCGCCAGAACAAGGAGCAAGCATGACAGCCCTGCTCAGCACCCATGGTTTGTACCTGAGCTTTGGCGGTGTGGTCGCCGCTGACAACATCGATTTCGAATTGCAACGCGGCGAAAGCCTGGCTGTCATTGGCCAAAACGGCGCAGGCAAAACCACCTTCATCAACATTTGCACCGGCTTTTTAAAACCCGAGCGCGGTCAGGTCTTCTTCAACGGACAAGATGTCACCGCCCGCGAACCGCGTCATTTGGTGCACTTAGGTCTGGCGCGTTCATTTCAATTGCCGCAATTGTTTTTGGATCACACGGTGCGCCAGTGTCTGGAGATCGCCGCCGCCGGACGCGGTGGTCGCCTGGCTTGGTTCACCGCCTTGTCCGATGCGGTGGATGCCCGCGAAGTGGATGACACCTTGGCCTTGGTGGGACTGCGCGAACGCGCCCACATGCCGGCCATGGCCTTGCCCGAAGGTCAGCGCAAATTGCTGGACGTGGCCATGGCTTTGATGCTCAAGCCGCAGTTGATGATCATGGACGAGCCCACCAGCGGTGTGGCCTCGGACAACAAAATGCAATTGATGGACACGGTCATGCAAGCACTGGCCGAACGCCAGGTGACCAGTTGGTTTGTCGAACACGACATCGACATCGTTAAACGCTACGCCACGCGTGTGGCCGCATGGATAGGCGGTCGTGTCGCGGCAGACGGCACACCGGATGATGTCTTGAACCAGCCGCAAGTGCGGCAGGAAATTCTGGGGACACGTTGATGCTGCTGATTGACCAA
>CANNRV010000213.1 GCA_947508145.1 Comamonadaceae bacterium | reverse complement strand
TTGGCAGACGCGGCCGGGCCAGGCTTGGTGACCATCCAACAAATGCTGAAAAAGCCCGAGTACACACCGGGCTTTGCCGGTGCCGTGGTGGTGGCCAGCGCCACCTTAGGCCCGATGATTCCGCCGTCTATTCCCATGGTGATTTACGCGCTGGTGTCCGGCTCGTCGGTAGGTGCATTGTTTTTAGGTGGCGTGCTGCCCGGCGTGTTGATGACACTCTTGATGATGCTGACCGTGCGCATCATTGCGACAAAACGAAATATGCCGCGCGACGAACCTATACCGCGCAGTGAATGGGCAGGCATTGCATGGCGCGGGGCAGCACCTTTGTCGCTGCCACTGGTGTTGCTCGGTGGCATTTACTCTGGCGTGTTCACGCCCACCGAAGCCGCAGCAGTGGCGGCTTTGCATGCACTGGTGTTGTCTGCCTTTGTGTTCAAGGCATTGGGTTTGCGTGCGTTTTGGGATGTGGTGATCGAGTCAGCACGCGCGAGTTCGGTCATCACCATCATCCTGGCCGGCTCGTTCATGTTGCAGTACGCCTTCACCGCCGAAGGCGTGCCGCAAGCCTTGGCGCTGTGGGTGGATCAACAGCATTTGCAACCGGTGGCGTTTTTGTTCATGGTCAACGCGCTGTTTTTGGTGCTGGGTTGTTTTCTGGATGTCTCTGTGCTGCTGCTGGTGTTTGTGCCCATGCTCTTGCCCGCTGTCGGACTCTTAGGCATAGACAAAGTGCATTTCGGTGTGCTGGTTGTGTTGAACATGATGATCGGCCTGATACACCCGCCCTTTGGCATGCTGTTGTTTGTGACCAAGGCGCTCACCGGTATTCCCATCATGGCCATGGTGCGTGAGGGTTGGATGTTTCTCGTGATGCTGCTGGCACTGCTGGTCGCGATGACGCTGTTTCCTCAGATCGTGTTGTGGTTGCCGATGCAAATGGGGTATGTGACGGGGTAGTTTTTTGGATTAAACAGCCACAAACCCCGTCAACTTACCCGCCCTGGCATCAAAAGTCGCAGTTGCGTTGCAGCCTAAACGGCGATTTCTTGCAGCTATCAAACAATCAGCAAAATCAGCACTGGCTTCTTTCCATTGGTAGATAGCCTCTTCCACACTTTGCTCATCCTCAAGCTGCATATTGCGTGTGTCCAGCAAACTGGCTATCACTTCAAGCATTTGAATTTTCGAAAAGCCGTAGCGACTGCGTAACACCCATTCTGTTTCTAACAAAACCAATTGGCTGACGAGAACACCGCGACCTGCGGTGACTTCTCGTTGAATCAGTTTCTTTGCTTTTTGAAACTGGGTTTCATCGTCTCGCAATAAAAAACGCACGAGAACGTTGGTGTCAATACCCAGCATCAGCGTGAAAGCAATTCGATCGGGATGGTTTTGCGTCCTTTTTTATAAAACATGCCTGCCAACTCAACCGTGCTGGTGTTTTTCACGCGCATGACTACGGTGGAATCTGGCATCAATGTAAAGGTCAGTAAGTCACCGGTTTTCAGCGACAAACTGTCCCGTATTTCCTTGGGAATGGTGGTTTGTCCCTTGCTGGTCAGTGTGGCGATGTTTGGCATGCGTCCCCTTTAATCCTTACGTTATGAATTATTGTAAGGAATTCTCAAAGGTCAACATTCCCTTGACATGCTGTCGCTTTAAGCACCGTGCGAGCGCTTGGAATCCGGCTTTGCCCACGTCTTTATGATGCAAGCTGTTTTTACCTCCAACGCAGTTTGTACCCAGACCCACTCAGCTTGTCATGAATCCACACCTGTGCGCACGCTTATCCGGTCTGCTATTGCTTATCTCGCTTTCCGCCTGCGCCTGGCGCACATACACCCCGGCACCCCTTGACCTAACCAAAGCCGTGGAAGCAGATGCATCACGGCGACTAGACGACAGCCAAGTCAAAGCCGCACTTACTGCCAAAGGCCAAGACACCAGCGGCTGGCCTGACCTGCTGTGGACACGGGACATACTGACCACCGCCTTGCTCAGCATTCACCCCGAGCAACACGCCGCCCGTGCCAAAGTGGCGGCGGTGCGCACCCGTCTGCAAGCCGAGTTAAAAACCAAGCCGCCCGAACTGAGCTCTACCGTGGAACGCCACAGCCAGACCAGCGATGGAAAAAATTCACCTTGGGCGGTGGGCGCAGGTTTGCAATGGGAATTAACCGATGCGTCGGTACAAACCGCGCTCAGGGCGGTGGCCGATATGGAATTACAAGATGCCCAGCTGGCCGCAGGCGAAACCGCTTGGCGCTTGTACCAAGCACTGGGCGCGGCTTTGTTGGAAAGACAACTGAGCCTGGGCCGCGCGCAGTTGGCCGCCAGCGGACTGGAGCTGGCCTTGGCCCGAGACAAAAGTGTGGCGGTGCGAGAACGCTATGGTGTGGCCAGCGCATTGGAGGTGCAATTGTCCGCACAGCGCTTGCAAGACGCGCGTCGAGAAGTGGCTGATGCACAAGCCTCGAACACCGCAGCACAAGCCCGACTGGCCACGGCCTTGGCCGTTCCGTATGACAGCCTGAGCGCGTTGCGCTTGGCAGACTTGCCCCTCTCAGCCATTCCACCTGCAACTCAAGCGCGGCAACTGGCGTTGAGCAACCAATTGGCATTTGCGCGTGAGCGCCTGCATTACGACATGGCTGAGGCGGAGTTGAGATTGCAAGTCGCAAAGCAATTCCCCAGCATCAAACTAGGACCCGGTTTGTTGTGGAGCCAGGGCGACTCGGTATGGCAATTCTCTTTCTCACTGCCAGCTGCTTTGCTCAACCGCAATGTGGCGGCGATTGACACCGCACAAGCCAAACGCACGGCACAAGGCGCTGCGTTATTGGCCAAGCAATCGGACATCGTCAGTGAAGTCGAGCGTTTGCGCATGAACGCATTGGCACTGAGCAAGCCACTCGACCTGGCACGCGCGTCTTTGAAAACGGCACAATCCCAAGTCGTGTTGACCACCGCGCAATTTGACGCAGGCAATGTTGACGCTTTGGCTGTGATTGATGCGCGCAGTTTGCAATTGCAGGCTGAACGCGCTGTGTTTGATACGCAGGCGGCGCTGTTGCGCGCTGGCTGGGAGCTGGAATTGGCGGTGCAGTCGCCCTTGTCAGCGCCGGATATGAAATAAATCTTGGGATAAGCATGTTGGAAAAACCCTGGAAAAACAAACTGATCCTGGTGCTGACCGTGGTCATCCTGTTGCTGGTATGGGCCTTGGCCTGGATGGGTCGCGACGAATTCCAGCATGCACATGAAGACGATGACAAGCAAGCCACCACCGAGCGTCAGCACGTGGACGGCAATGC
>CANNRV010000212.1 GCA_947508145.1 Comamonadaceae bacterium | reverse complement strand
CGCTGTGATTGCACATCTGCACTGTTGCTGTTCAATAAACGCGCAGCTTCGCCGGGATGAGGTGTTAATACCGTGGGATGCTCACGCTGTTGCAATGCACGCAATGCTTCCCCGTGTTTGGAAATCAAATTGATGGCATCTGCGTCTACCACCACGGGTACGGGCCAGGACAAAACGGCTAGTAGCCATTGCAAGGCAAGCGGGCTTTGACCCAGTCCCGGGCCAATGGCAATCACATCAGCTTGTATGTTCGCCAAGGTTTCCAAGGGCTGCTTATTGAGCGCGTCATGAACCATGAGTTCGGGCTGATTCGGTACCACATGTGCGCTGTGTGAATCCAGCATCATCAACACCACCCAGCCTGCCCCGCTGTACAAGCCGGCCTGCCCCGATAGCACCAAAGCACCGGCCATGCCTGGAGCGCCACCTATCAACAGCAGTTTGCCCGCGTCACCTTTGTGCGCATCCGGTTTTCTTTTTAAGTGCTGTGCCAGCGACAAGGCATCCAATGTTTCAATCGATGGATTCACGAATGAGGCTTTCGCAAGGGCTTGAGCAATTCATCGGGGTTCATGGCAACAGCTTAACTGAATCCATTGCATTTAGGTGAATTGCTTCGTGAGATTCAAACCATGTTTAAAAAACCGCGTGATCACCTAATTGCACTTCAATTTTTCCAGCCACAAGTTGTTCGTAGTGTTCAAACAAGGTTTGTGTGCCAAACGATGGCGTGGCATTCGCGTCATAATGCTGCGTTTGTGTGTTCCACACCAGCATGGATTCGGTGGCGTAATAGCGCCCGATACGCGCCAACTCGGCTTTGTCTGCAAGGCTTGGAATGAACCAACCCATGAATGTCAGCACTTTGATGATGACATCCAGCAAACCAACCGGCACATGTTTGTAACGCGGTGTCTGTCCTAGCAGTTTGAAAAGGTACGCGCCTTGTTGCAGTGGCGTGATCGCTTCCCCCGGTCCGCCTATGGGCAAAATTTGGTTTTGCTTGTGTTCATCGTTCAGGCAAGAGGCGATGTATTGCCCAAGGTCATGGTCGCTGATGGGTTTGCATGTGGTCAATTGACCATCTGCAAAAAGTAAAAATGGTTTGCCGCGTTTGAGTCGCTGAACTTGTCCGGACAGGGATTTGAAAAATGCAGTCGGCCTCACGATGGCGTAGATCAAACCAGATGCCATCAGTTCTTTTTCAAACGCCAGTTTGGCTTGTTGAAAGCCAAGCAATGGTTTTTGCACGCACATGGCGGACAGCAACACAAACCTTTGAACGCCAGCGGATCGCGCCAGTTTCAGCAGATCGGAATGCACTTGGTAATCAATCGCCCAAGCATCGCGCGGCGTGCCTGTGCGAGAGGCCAAGCACGACACCACGGCATCAAACGCAGGCTCTGTTTTGAATAACTGCTCTACTTCGCTTGTCGATTGCACATTGCCAAAACGCACATGGACACCATCTGGAAACAGGGACGCTTTTGCAGAACCGGGATGGGCGCTGTTGCGGTATGTCTCACGGACCATACACACCACGTCATGGCCATGGGCCAGCAGTGCATTCAATGTTGCCAAGCCAATGGTGCCGGTGGCACCGAACATCAACACGCGCATGGCAGGGTTCTCCTGAAAAGTCTGACTTTAGTGCATTCGCATCTACTTGACTCTTGACTCTAGGGCACTATGCTTGAATCAGATTCAGCCCCATCAACCCCTCCAACTCCCCCTTGCTCAACCCGTCCACCAGATCAATCAGCACCAATCCATGCGGGGTGCATTCCAGCGTTGCCATGTCGGTGTAAATGCGTTTGGCACACGCAATGCCGGTCAAGGGGTAAGTGCATTGCTGCACCACTTTGCTTTGGCCTTGTTTGGTCAGCAAGTCCATCATCACCCAGGTTTGTTTGGCACCTATGGCCAAGTCCATGGCACCACCGACTGCGGGAATGGCACCGGGTTCGCCAGTGCTCCAGTTGGCCAAGTCGCCGCTGACCGACACCTGAAACGCACCGAGCACGCAAATGTCTAAGTGACCGGCACGCATCATGGCGAAACTGTCCGCGTGGTGAAAGTACGCACCGCCGGGCAGCAAGGTCACGGCTTGTTTACCGGCGTTGATCACATCAAAATCTTCATCGCCTTTTGCAGGTGCAGGGCCCATACCCAAAATGCCGTTTTCGCTGTGCAGGACGATTTCTATACCGGAAGGCAAATGGTTGGCCACCAATGTGGGCATGCCTATGCCTAAGTTCACATAGGCACCGTCAAACATGTCCTGCGCCACGCGTTTGGCCAACTCGTCTTTGCTGCGTTTGTGTATTGCCATGCTGTCGCTCCTGTTTGACTCAAACCACGGCTTTGAAGCCGCCGCCTTGTGTGGCACGTCTTTCAATTTGCACAATGGCGCTGACAAAAATACCGGGGGTAACGATGTGTTCCGGGTCGAGTTGCCCCAATGCCACCACCTCGTGCACAGAGGCCACGCTGCGCTTGGCGGCCATCGCCATGATGGGGCCGAAATTGCGAGCGGCTTTTCTAAACATCAAATTACCCCAGCGGTCGCCGCGTTCTGCTTTCACCAAAGCCAGGTCTGCATGCAAGGGGTACTCCAACACATACTGTTTGCCATTGATCAAACGTGTTTCTTTGGGGCTGCCGTCTGGCTGCATGGCCAATTCGGTGCCGTAACCAGTAGGCGTGAAAAATGCGCCTATGCCCGCACCAGCGGCGCGTATGCGTTCGGCCAGATTGCCTTGGGGCACCAGCTCCAATTCAAGTTCACCACTGCGGTACAGCGCATCAAACACATGGCTGTCGGTTTGGCGCGGAAAACTGCAAATGATTTTTTTCACCCGCCCTGCTTTTAACAAAGCGGCTAAGCCCGTGTCACCATTGCCAGCGTTGTTGTTGATCAAGGTCAGGTCTTTAGCGCCTTGGGCAATCAATCCATCGATCAGTTCATCTGGAATGCCTGCGGTGCCAAAGCCGCCAACCATGACGGTCGCGCCATCAGCCACATGTCCGATGGCGGCGGCCACGCTGTCTGCAATCTTGTTGATCATTTGCGTTCTTTCAACCGGGAATTTCAAAATCCACTTGGGCACGTTCGGTGCGAATTTCGCGCATCAATTGTTTGATGTCCTCATGCGCCGGGTGTTCGTTGTAGGCCTTCAAATCTGCCCAGGACGCAAACCGCATGCTGATGGCAAAGTCAAATGCGCCGTCCACGTCCACCACATTGGCATCTGCAAACACCTCTAACAAACCGGGCAGGTGTTGCTGCATGCCCAGAAATGCTGTTTTCAACTTGG
>CANNRV010000211.1 GCA_947508145.1 Comamonadaceae bacterium | reverse complement strand
CTCATTTGCTGCGGGTCGAACTCAGGGGGGGTGCTGGCCATGTGTTTTCTCCTTGTAATAATCTTGGACTAATTTAACCGCTTTACAATTGTTGATCATTATTATTTAGATAAAACAAGAGCCCATGCATTGGTACGCCATTCACTCCAAGCCCCGTCAAGAAGAAAGGGCACTGGAAAATCTGGAACGACAGGGTTACCAGACATGGCTGCCCATGATCACCATTGAGAAAGTCCGGCGCGGCAAACTCACTCAGGTGGTAGAGCCCATGTTCAGCCGCTATCTGTTTATTCGGTTGGATACCGAGCAAACCAATTGGTCCCCTATTCGCTCCACCCTGGGTGTGAGCAAGCTGGTGAGTTTTGGCAACCGCCCTGCGGTGATCCATGATGAACTCATAGAGATGTTGCGACTCATGCCTGCGCGTGAGCCTGAGCGTTTGTTTCAACCGGGTCAGTCAGTGAAATTTGTATCCGGTCCCTTACGCGGACTCGAAGGCATTTACCAGCAACCGGATGGTGAAGTCAGGGCCCTGGTCTTAGTGGATTTGTTGAGCAAGCAGCACACGGTGGTGGCTTCGACTCAGGATTTGATACCTGCGTCGCAATGAATACCCAGCCTGTTCCTCAACACATCGCAATGATCATGGACGGCAATGGCCGTTGGGCCAAACAGCGTTTGTTGCCCAGAACCGTCGGTCATGTCAAAGGGGCGGCCAATGTCCGTCATATCGTCAAAGCCTGCAACCAGTTGGGTATCGAGTACCTGACCTTGTTTGCCTTCAGTTCGGAAAATTGGCGCAGACCGGTGGAAGAGGTGTCTGCTTTGATGGGCTTGTTTCTGCAGTACCTGGAAAACGAAGTCGCTGAAATGAAGGCATCCGGTATCCGCTTGCGCGTGATCGGTGACCGCAGTGCATTCGCGCCCTTGTTGCAGTCGCGCATAGACCAGGCCGAGCAAGACACGGCGCACAACACCAAACTGCATCTGACCATCGCGGCCAATTACGGCGGTCAGTGGGATGTGCTCAACGCCATGCGCACTTGGCAACTGGCCAACCCGGGCAAAACTTTGCAAGACATGGACGCGGATGCCTTGGCCACACACTTGAGCACCTTTGGACTGCCAGACCCTGAGCTGATGATTCGCACCGGCGGCGAGTCGCGCATCAGCAACTTTTTACTTTGGCAAACGGTTTACACCGAGTTGTATTTCACCGATTTGCATTGGCCGGACTTTGATGCGGCTGCATTGAAAAAAGCTTTGCAATGGTATGCAAAACGCGTGCGTCGCTTTGGCCGCACCGACGAGCAAGTGGCATCAACTGTCACCGCGTCTGCCGATCAAGCCCAGCCTGCTGCTGATTTTGGAGGCGAAGTCAAGATCAGCTAATATTCGGGTTTGCAGGCTTAGTCATTAGTTCCGGGTGCCTGCAATCTTTCCAACGACACCGCCCGCTGTCACCTTTCACATAGCTATCAAAGCAACAGGTAAACCTACAGATGAAGAACGAGCCCCGCACCATGCACCCACGCAAAGAACATCCCGCCATGCGATCAGGTCGATGCATTGCATTAATCGACAGCAATTACATGGCTTGGCTGTTGCGCCAATCCACTGAAGCCGCTGCCGAGCCAGAAACTTATAACCGCATGGCCTTGGTCCCTTCTTTAGCGCAAGCCCTCAAAGGCGCAGGCCTGGCAGTCGATATCCAGCGCATTTATTGGTACACCGACAACCCCGACACACAGTTCCCGCAAGACCAGATCGTCAGACACCTGGACGGCAGCGGCGCAGAACCTGCTGATGTGGTGTTTCAATCCATGTCTTCAGACATCGCCCGTTTGGCTGAAAACCACGCCTGTGACCATTTGCTGATCGCCAGCGATGACGACCGGTTGACCCCGGTGATCGACGACGCACAACTGCACGGTTTGAATGTGTATTTGTTGGCTGATGAATCCGCCCGCCACATGGACCAGTTGGTCACCGAAGACCCGGCCTGGTGCCGTTTGCTTGGTCAGGCCGACCGCCGCGTGTTGTTGTTGCCGCATGCCGCCCGCGAGCTCACCGCAGCGCCGCGCGCACCTGCCGCACCGGCTGTGGCGCAAGACCCTGAAGTAGTACGCGTCAAATTACAAGAAGTGGTCAGCCTGTGGTGGGACGACGAGCCGGAAGATTTGCGTGAAGATTTGCGCGACGAATTGCGCGGCAGCCACGGTATTCCTCAAGAGGTCGATCGCCATATGCTGTTGCGCGTGCGTCGTGCACTCGACAGACCGCTGAGCTTCCCCGAGAAAAAAATATTGCGTGAAATGGTGCGCGCCAAGGTGCTTGGCATCACCGAGGAAAGCATGCCAGTATGAGCATTCTGGTTACCGGTGGGGCGGGTTTCATAGGCAGCAATTTTGTCCACACCTGGTTGGCAGGCAGTGATGAATTGCTGATCAACCTGGACAAACTCACCTACGCGGGTAACCTGGGCAATTTGCAATCGCTGGCGCAAAACCCGCGCCATGTGTTTGTGCACGGCGATATCGCTGACCGCGAATTGGTTGAAGGACTGTTGCAACAACACCGCCCGCGCGCTGTCTTGCATTTCGCCGCTGAATCTCATGTGGACCGCTCTATTCACGGCCCGCTGGATTTCATTCAAACCAATGTGGTCGGCACTTGTCAGTTACTCGAATCGGTACGTGCATATTGGAGCGGCTTGGACGAAACGCACCAACACAGTTTCCGTTTCTTGCACGTCAGCACCGACGAGGTGTACGGCAGTCTGGCACCGGATGCGCCAGCATTCACAGAAACCCATTTGTACGAGCCCAACAGCCCGTATGCCGCCAGCAAAGCCGCGTCTGACCATTTGGTGCGCGCCTGGCACCACACCTATGGCCTGCCAGTGCTGACCACCAATTGCAGCAACAACTACGGCCCCTACCATTTCCCCGAAAAACTGATTCCGCTGGTGTTGCACAACGCTTTGTCTGGCAAACCGCTGCCGATTTACGGCGACGGCATGCAAATCCGCGACTGGTTGTTTGTGCAAGACCATTGCCGCGCCATTGCCCGCGTGTTGCAAGCGGGTCAGCCCGGCGAGACTTACAACATTGGTGGTTGGAATGAAAAACCCAACATCGAAGTGGTGCGCACTTTGTGCAGTTTGCTGGATGAGCTCCAGCCTCGCGCTGACGGCAAAAGCTATGCAGAGCAAATCACTTACGTGAAAGACCGGGCCGGGCACGACAGACGTTACGCGATTGACGCCAGCAAAATCAGCCAAGAGCTGGGTTGGAAACCACAAGAAACCTTTGAAACCGGTTTGCGTAAAACCGT
>CANNRV010000210.1 GCA_947508145.1 Comamonadaceae bacterium | reverse complement strand
AGGGTCGAAAGCATGTTGCTACTCCTTGCATGAGTGAGTGTGTATTGGTTGATTTCATTGTATTACCGGGTAAGGATTCAGGGGTATAGCAATGACAGCTTTAAAACCAAGACCTTATGCCGAAGCAGCTATTCCGCTCCCTCACTGACGTAACACACCAGATGCGATGCGGCGGCGACTTTGCCGATGGCGTGATTGCTTTTGAGGCGGTACGTTGGCGAATCAACTTTATCCACATGAATTTAAAAGCTAATATATAAGCTTTTAAATCACTAAATATGAAATAATAGACCATATGATATCTTTTGAATACAAAACACCAGCTGAGATATTGCTAGACCTTGGCGCTCGCGCCAAATCGGCAAGGCTGAGTGAAAACATGTCGCGCAAAACCTTGGCTGAAAAAGCTGGCGTGTCCGAGGCTTCGCTCAAGCGCTTTGAGACCACCGGTCAGATCAGCTTGTCCAGTCTGGTGCCACTGTTGACAGCACTGGACAGGCTGTCTGATCTGAATGAGTTACTGGCTGAAAAAACGCCCAACTCCCTTCGCGAACTCAAGGACACCAAAAGACAGCGAGGCCGCAAATGAAAAAACACACAGACCGTTTTTAGTATTTGGCAAAGAACACGCTCCCGAACGCATTGCAGTGCGCCGTCGTGGACGGCATGTTGTCGCGCAAATCGGCTGGACAAAACCACGAAATATCTGTGGGGTACATGTTGTTCTCCCTTGACACATCGATTTGTCTGCCCTCAACACCTCCCCCCTATAATCTTGTTTTCCACCTATAGGGAACCGCGCGTTCCCGCTTTGGACATGACCAAATTTGTCTTCGTCACCGGCGGTGTGGTGTCTTCCCTGGGCAAGGGAATCGCCGCAGCCTCTCTTGCCGCGATCCTTGAATCACGCGGCCTCAAAGTCACCCTCATCAAGTTAGACCCGTACATCAACGTCGATCCCGGCACCATGTCGCCATTCGAGCACGGCGAGGTGTTTGTCACCGAAGACGGGGCGGAAACCGATCTGGACTTAGGCCACTACGAGCGCTTCATCACCACGCGCATGCGGCGCACCAACAACTTCACCACCGGCCAAATCTACAAAAGCGTGCTGGAAAAAGAACGCCGGGGCGACTACCTGGGCACCACGGTGCAAGTCATTCCGCACATCACCAACGAAATCCAAGACTTCATCAAGCGCGGTGCCGGTGTTGGCACACCCGAAGCAGTGGATGTGGCGATTGTTGAAGTCGGCGGCACGGTTGGCGACATCGAATCGCTGCCGTTTTTAGAAGCCGTGCGCCAAATGAGTCTGCGCATGGGCCCGCATAACGCCGCGTTCGTCCACCTGAGCTATGTGCCTTGGATAGCCGCCGCCGGTGAACTCAAAACCAAACCCACGCAGCACACGGCGCAAAAACTGCGCGAAATCGGTATCCAGGCGGATGCTTTGCTATGCCGCGCCGACCGGCCTATCCCACAGGAAGAACGCGCCAAGATATCTCTGTTCTCCAATGTGCCCGAATGGGGCGTGATTTCCATGTGGGACGTGGACACGATTTACAAAGTTCCGCGCATGTTGCACGAGCAAGGGCTGGACGCACTCATTTGCGAAAAGCTCAAGCTGAACACGCCACCGGCCAGCCTGAAACGCTGGGACGATTTGGTGCACGCGGTCGAGCACCCCGAATGCGAATTGCATATCGCCATGGTCGGCAAGTATGTGGATTTGTCCGACAGCTACAAGTCACTGAATGAAGCTTTGCGCCACGCCGGTATCAGCAACCACGCGCGGGTGCATATTGAATACATCGATTCCGAAACCCTGAACGCAGACAACACCGCTCAGCTCTCGCGTTTCGATGCGATTTTGGTGCCCGGTGGTTTTGGCAAACGCGGCACCGAAGGCAAGATTTGCGCAGCCCGCTATGCACGCGAACACAAAGTGCCCTACCTCGGTATTTGTTTAGGCATGCAAATCGCCACCATCGAATACGCCCGCCATGTGGCCGGGTTGAAAGATGCGAACAGCACCGAGTTCGATCCCGACGGCCCGCACCCTGTCATTGCGCTGATCACCGAATGGAAAGACGCGGATGGCAGCATCAAACAGCGTGACGCCAAGTCAGACCTGGGCGGCACCATGCGCTTGGGCGCACAAACCTCGAATGTGTCCAAAGGCACCTTGGCGCACGACATATACGGCGACGTGGTGACAGAGCGGCATCGCCACCGCTACGAAGCCAATGTGCATTATTTGGACAGGTTGCGCGAAGCCGGTTTGGTCATCTCTGCCTTGACGCAACAAGAACACCTGACCGAAATTGTCGAATTGCCGCGCAGCGTGCACCCCTGGTACATGGGCGTGCAATTTCACCCCGAATTCAAATCCACCCCCTGGGACGGTCACCCGCTGTTCAATGCGTTTGTGCACGCCGCCCTGTCCTACCAATCTGAGCGCCAAAAACTCAAGGTGGTGGCATGAAACTTTGCGGCTTTGAGGCCAGCTTGTCGCATCGGTTTTTTCTGATCGCGGGGACTTGCTCTATCGAAGGCTTGCAAATGTCTTTGGACGTGGCCGGGCAGCTGAAAGAAATATGCAGCGGTCTGGGCATTCCGCTCATTTACAAAGGCTCGTTCGACAAAGCCAACCGCTCGTCGGGCAGCACGCAACGCGGCGTGGGCATGGATGCCGGTTTGAAAATTTTGGATGAAGTGCGCCGCCAACTGCATCTGCCGGTGCTCACCGATGTGCATGACGAATCGCAAGTAGCCGCCGTCGCCAGCGTGGTCGATGTGCTGCAAACCCCGGCGTTTTTGTGTCGGCAAACCGATTTCATCCGGGCCGTGGCGCAATCGGGCAAGCCGGTGAACATCAAAAAAGGCCAGTTCTTAGCACCTTGGGACATGGTCAACGTCATCGAGAAAGCCCGTGCCGCCGCGCGTGAAAAAGGCCTGCCCGAAGACAACTTCCTGGCCTGTGAGCGCGGTGTCAGCTTTGGCTACAACAATTTGGTGGCCGACATGAGCAGCTTGGCCGAGATGCGCAAAACCGGCGCGCCCGTGGTGTTCGATGTCACCCACTCGGTGCAAAAGCCGGGCGGCCAAGGCACCAGCAGTGGCGGCGCGCGCGACATGGTGCCGGTGCTGGCCCGCGCAGGCGTGGCCGCAGGTGTGGCCGGTTTGTTCATGGAAACGCATCCCAAACCGAATGAAGCCTGGTCGGATGGCCCGAACGCCGTGCCCTTGGGCAAGATGAAGAATTTGTTAGAGACTTTGGTCGAGCTGGATGCAGTGACCAAAAAACACCCTTTGCTGGAAAACGATTTTTCAGCCTGAATAAATGTGTCTTGCGGGCGCTGAAGCCTGCGTTTTTTTCTT
>CANNRV010000209.1 GCA_947508145.1 Comamonadaceae bacterium | reverse complement strand
GCGCTTTCACAGCGTGTGGCACAAGTCTGACGGCAAACTGCAATTTGTCTCTTGGCAATCGACCCGCATTCCCTGAGATGCCGCACAGCCTCATGCCCGAATGGTCGGGCGCAGTAGCGGCGGCGCAAGAACTGCTCAGACAACAACAGCTCGAAGAACCATTCACCGGATTAGCCCCTGAGATTGCACCCGGCGATGTGATGCAAGCCTATGCCACGCAAGATGCATTCGTCGCCATACAAGCACACCAGCGTCGCACGGCGGTCAGCGGTTACAAAATCGCTATTACCACGCCGGTGATGCGCGAGTTTGTCGGCTTTGATGATGCTGTGTCGGGCTGTGTGTTGGCAGACACCTTGTTTCAAAGTGGGCACAGCGTCATCGCTTCGCAACGCCAACACCTGATCATCGAATTTGAACTCGCCTTGCAATTCGCCCGCGATGTGCCCGAACGCAAAGCCCCGTGGACCGCAGACAGCATTGCGGATTTCATCGCCTGTGCTTACCCGTCGTTGGAAATTGCAGATGACCGGCATGCGGTGTACCCGGATTTAAAACAGCATTTTTTCAGCCTGGTCGCAGAAAACGCTTGGAACCACGGCGTGGTGCTGGGTTCACAGATAGACAAGTCCCGCTTTGATGATTTGTGGCGTGCCACTGGCACGGTGTATGTCGATGGTCAAGTGCTAGGCTCAGGCCACAGTGCTGATGTAATGGGGCATCCGCTGCAAGCCATGGCATGGATAGCCAACCATTTTCAGCAACGCGGTCGCCGCTTCAAGGCCGGTCAATGGGTCACCACCGGCAGTTGGCTGGCTTCGAATTTCCCGAAGGCGGGGCAGACATTGCGGTTTGATATCGCAGGGCTGGCAGATGTCACGGTCAGCATTTCTTAATCTATCCAGCAAGGAGAGCAAACATGGGACAAGCAGTGATCGGGTTTATCGGTGTGGGTTTGATGGGTGCGGGCATGGCGAAAAATATCCTCACCAAAGGCTATCCGCTGGTCATACTGGGTCATAAAAACCGCGAACCTGTGGAGCGTTTGAAAGCCTTGGGTGCCACTGAAGCGCACACCGCACGCGAACTCGCCGCGCAATGCGACATCGTGCATTTGTGTGTCACCGGCTCGCCGCAAGTCGAAGCCTTGATGAACGGCCCGGATGGCTTGTTGGCCGGTGGAAAAAAAGGCCTGGTCATCATTGATTGCTCCACCTCGGACCCTGTGTCCACCCAACAATTGGCTGCGCTGGCCGACAGCCACGGCATGCATTTCATCGACGCGCCCTTGGGTCGCACACCCGTAGAAGCCGAGGCCGGCACACTCGATGCCATGGTCGGTGCTTCTCCTGACATCTTTGAACAGGTCAAACCGGTGCTGTCCTGTTGGGCGGGCAATATTGTTCACTTAGGCCCCGTCGGGCTTGGGCACACCATGAAACTGGTGAACAATTTTGTCGCCATGGGCTATGCCGCTTTGTTTTCTGAAGCTTTGGCCATCGCCCGCAAAGCGGGCTTGAGCAAAGAGCAATTTCATTCGGTCATTGGCTCGGGTCGCATGCGCAGCCCGTTTTACGACACCTTCATGAAATGGACCATGAACGGTGATGAGAACGCGCACAAATTCACCATCAGCAATGCCCACAAAGACATGCGCTACTTAAGCAGTTTGGCCAACCAAATAGGGGCCTTGCACCCGATTCAATCCATGGTGAAAAATTCTTTTGCCAGCATGGAAGCGCAAGGCTATGCACAAAAGTATGTACCTATGCTGGCTGACTTTGTGGCCACCCAAAACGGCTTGCCTGTGTCGCACAAGTTTTGATCTATAGGCATTGGGTTAAGCGGTGACTACTGCATGGTCGTTCAGATTGCAGCCAGAACCCCATAACAGAATGAGCAAACCATTCGCTCAAGCTTTGCTGCGTGCTGTCGATCTCAGATAACCACCGCTTTTTCTTTGAGTTATGTATTTTTATTCGTCTGTCAGACTTGGCTTTTATCAGTTGATACCGCTTGCCTTGTCACTCTGCGGTGTATTGGCATGGGCCCAAGCACCTAAGCCGCAAGACAAGCCCGTTTCTTCCGCTTGCAGCGCCGCCGATTTCAAAGCCATGGCCTATTCCATCAACGATGTGTTGTTGCGCGAAAAGCGTGCGTTGGAATGGCTGGCCAGGTACGGCGCAGATTGCCCGCCCGCCGAGATTCAATCTATTCACAATAACCTGGCCGTCTGGCTGGGCACCGCCGACACCCCCAAAGTGCACCTGACGGTGAAAGACTTGTACCAGAGCAAACAGCCGGTGGCTTCCACCTTAGAGGTCAGCAAAAACACGGCACCTGCCAAAGAAATATTGCCCTCTGGCAGTGTGAACACCACATCGACGAAAAAAGTCAAAACACTGCCCAACAAAGTGGATGAAAAAACAGCGGTCAGCAAAGAGTACCAATTGCGTGAAAGTGAAATTGCCCAATGCCTGCCGAATGAAATTGCGAATTGGAACGACGGGTCCAAGGACACGCAAATGATCAGCCCCAAAACGGTTTATGTGTACGACCACCAAAGCGCACCAACCGGTCTGAGCGAGGATGCGGTGTTCGGCGTATTGCAGCAAGCCGCCACCGCCTGGGAGCAATGCGGAGGTCAAAACACGGTGGTGCTAAAGCGGGATTTTTTTGAAGCCAAAGGCAGCATGAAGATTGCAGTGGTGTGGAACGATGATGACAAACTGGGCACCATCGGCCTGGCCAATATCACCAAAAAAACTTTGACCTTGAGCCCCGAGGCTTTTCAAAACTTAAAGAAGTCCAATGCCAACCGCAACCTCATGGAAACCTTGCAAATGGTGGTGTCGCATGAGGTGGGGCATTTTCAAGGACTGACCGCCCATTCACGCCGGTGTGTAGACGTGTTGTCTTACTACACCAATGACGCAGGCGAAAAATGCTCGATTCGCGACAACGGCATACTGCCCAAGCATTTCGAATACCGATCTATGTTGCCTACAGCGTGTGACATCCAACGTTGCCGTATCGCCAATAAAAATTGAACCCACAGCGGGCTTGCAAGCATGCGTCGCTGGGCAAATGCATTCAAGCGGGTGTGTGACTGAGTTGATAATCTATGCTTCATTCACAGCTTGCAAACGCATACACACCATGAAATTATTCACCTCAGTCAGTTGTTTTTTGATGGCCACGACACTCACATCTGCTTACGCAGACAACAAAGTGGAGACGCTGCCCTCTGGCGTGAAAATTGAACATTTGAAAGAAGGCACAGGTGCCAGCCCCATGGCAACGGACACCGTGGTGGCGCATTACCGTGGCACCTTGATGGACGGCAAGGAATTTGACAGCAGTTACAAGCGCGGCGAACCG
>CANNRV010000208.1 GCA_947508145.1 Comamonadaceae bacterium | reverse complement strand
ATGAATACATGAGGTATTACAACCACGATCGAATCAAGGAAAAACTAAAGGGACTGAGTCCTGTGCAATACAGGATTCAGTCCCTTAAAGTAGCCTAGTTAAACCGTCCAACTATTGGGGGTCAGTTCAAAGGGGCGTTTTTCATTTGTGCCATTCATTCAGCCACAAATCAACATTTAATAGCTGTACAGTAGGCAATTCTTTATAAATACTTTTATTTATAAATTTATTCGAAATTTTTAGGAAAAAATATGAATGATTTGGCATACACGACAGAACTACTGAGCATTTACAAGTCAGTACCTGATGATAAAAAAGGCGAGTTCATGACCCGCTTCACCACGCAGGCAAAAAATCCCACAGCCGTTTTTGGTTTCTCTGCTTATTTGGGTTATTTCGGAGTTGATCGATTTGTTTTGGGTGATATTGGTTTGGGCGTTTTAAAGCTTCTCACCTTTGGTGGTTTGTATATTTGGTACATCGTTGACTTGTTCATCGTTGCAGGCAAAGCCCGCCAGAAAAACATTGAACTTGCTCGACAAATTGCTACTTTCAGTTGAAGTAAATCAGCTGCAGATGTCATTCGCACAACCGTGCGAATTCACGTCTTCAAAGAAAAGTTATAGTCCTGCCTGCGGGCAGTTGAGGGCAGCTGCTGATCAACCACGAACCCGCTTTCCCTAATGCGCCTCACGGCGCATTTTTTCAGCCCTGATCGCTTGAACGCATCAGTTTTTCACCCTGCAAAGGGTCATGTCGAGGAACACCATGTACAAAAACCTCATCGCGGCGCTGTGTGCGTTCGGTATGTTTTTCAATTTCACATTGGCGCAAACCACCGATCCGTCCAAATCACCTCTTAAGGTGGGCTTTGTGTATGTCACGCCCCGTTTGCCTTCCGGTTGGGTGCACCAGCACGAGCTGGGGCGCTTGAAGTTGGAGAAATCCATGAACCAACAAGGTTTGTCAGTGCAAACCGGTTTTGTGGAAAACGTGTCTGAAGGCGCGGACGCAGAGCGGGTCATCCGCGATATGGCGCAGCAAGGTTATGGCCTGATTTTCACTCCCAGCTTTGGCTATATGGAGCCGACCATGAAGGTGGCGGCTGATTTTCCGGATGTGAAATTCGAATCTATCACCGGCTACAAAACCGCTGCCAATGTGGCCACCGCGAACGCCCGCTATTACGAGGGCCGGTTTTTAGCCGGTATCGCTGCCGGTCGGGTCAGCAAAACCGGTATCGCCGGTTATGTGGCTGGCTTTCCGATTCCTGAGGTGATTCAAGGCATCAACGCATTCACCTTGGGCATGCAGTCGGTCAACCCCAAAGCGCAAGTGAAACTGATTTGGATAGACACCTGGTTTGACCCGGCGCGTGAACGTGAAGCTGCCATGACCTTGATGAACCAGAAGGCGGATGTTTTGGCTTTTCACACAGCTTCTGAAGCCGTGATGGTGGCAGCGCAAGAGCGCGGCAAATTGGCGATTGCCTACCACTCGGACATGCGCCATGTGGCACCCCAAGCGCAATTGCTGGCCATCACACACCACTGGGGTGACTATTACAGCAAGCGTGCCGCCGCCGTCATCAACGGCACTTGGCAGAGCAAGCAAACCTGGGGCGGGGTGCGCGAAGGCATGGTGAAGGTGGAAGCGTTTGGCCCGCGCATGCCTGCGCGTGTACAAACAGAAATTTTGCGTTTACAAAGGGCCATGGGCAAAGGCAGTTTGCAACCGTTCACCGGCCCCATTTTTGATAACCAGGACGGCGTGGTGTTGGCGCAAGGCCAGACCATGACGGACGAGCAAATATTGAATATGCACTTTCTGGTCAGAGGTGTCGTGGGTAAGTTGCCGTGAATTGAAGCGAAAGTGCCGGTCTACAATCTTCGAAATTCGCAAAAGGCAGTCTGATGAGTATCAAAAGCGACAAATGGATACGCCGCATGGCCGAAGAGCAGGGCATGATCGAGCCGTTTGAGCCCGGGCAAATCCGGGTCAATGCGGCGGGTGAAAAGATTGTCAGTTACGGCACCAGCAGCTACGGTTACGACATACGGTGCGCGCCCGAGTTCAAGGTGTTCACCAATATATATAGCACCGTGGTGGACCCGAAAAACTTTGACGAAAAAAGTTTTGTCGACATGCATTCCGATGTGTGCATCATTCCGCCCAATAGTTTTGCTTTGGCCCGCACCATGGAGTATTTCCGTATTCCGCGCAATGTGCTCACTATTTGCTTGGGTAAAAGCACTTATGCGCGTTGCGGCATCATCGTCAACGTGACACCGTTTGAGCCCGAATGGGAAGGCTATGTGACCCTGGAGTTTTCCAACACCACGCCGCTACCGGCCAAAATTTACGCCGGTGAAGGCTGCGCCCAAGTGCTGTTTTTTGAAAGCGACGAAGTCTGCGAAACCAGTTACAAAGACCGTGGCGGCAAGTACCAGGGCCAAGTGGGTGTCACTTTGCCCAAGGCTTGATTGACATTGATTTGAGGGATTTCAAGCGGCTCAGCCCGGAGTGCGACAATACGCACCAACTATGAATTCATTCTCGCAATTGCAGTTAGCACCCAATCTGGCGAAAGCTGTCGCCGAAATGGGCTACGAATCTATGACGCCGATACAGGCGCAGGCCATTCCGGTGGTGTTATCCGGGCAAGACGTGATGGGGGCAGCCCAAACCGGCACCGGTAAAACGGCAGCGTTTTCTCTGCCTTTGCTACAACGCATGCTCAAGCACGAAAACAGTTCCACATCCCCGGCTCGTCACCCGGTGCGTGCCTTGGTGTTGTTACCCACGCGCGAGTTGGCAGACCAAGTCGCTCAGCAAGTCAAGATGTACGCCAAATACACGCAATTGCGCAGTGCAGTGGTGTTTGGCGGCATGGACATGAAACCGCAAACTGCTGAGCTGAAAAAAGGCGTTGAAGTGCTGGTGGCGACACCCGGTCGTTTGCTGGACCACATTGAAGCCAAAACCGCTGTGCTTAACCAAGTGGAATACGTGGTGCTGGATGAGGCCGATCGCATGCTGGACATCGGCTTTCTGCCGGACTTGCAACGCATCTTGAGTTATTTGCCCAAGCAGCGCACCACACTGCTTTTCTCCGCCACCTTCTCGCCTGAGATCAAACGTCTCGCCGCCAGTTATTTGCAAAACCCGGTCACCATTGAAGTGGCGCGTCCTAACCAGACGGCATCTACGGTGACGCAGTTGTTTTACAACTTAGGCGACGACGACAAGCGTCGTGCCCTGAAACAAATCGTCAAGCAACGCGGCATCTCTCAAGCCTTTGTGTTTGTTAACAGCAAACTCGGCTGCGCCAGACTCGCGCGTTCACTGGAACGTGATGGTTTGAAAACCACGGCGTTGCATGGCGAT
>CANNRV010000207.1 GCA_947508145.1 Comamonadaceae bacterium | reverse complement strand
GCAACCGGTCTTCAGCAATTTGCCCACCATGCAAGAAGTCGGTGTCAAAGGCTTTCAAATCAGCATCTGGCATGGGGCTTATGGCCCCAAGGGCATGTCAGCCGACACCCAGGCCAAATGGAATGCGGCTTTGCGCACCGTGTTGACCGATCCGGCGTTTGTGAAAAAGCAGCAGGACATGGGCGCGGTGATGATCACTGACAAGCGCGTTGAGCCGCAAGAACACAGAAAATTCGTTTTATCTGAAATCAACAAATGGAGCCCCATCATTAAAGCTGCCGGGGTGTATGCAGACTGATGATTCAACTGATCTTTATTTATCCGGATGGCCAGGAACACGAGGCCTACGCGCAAAATGGCCAGACCTTGTTAAGCGCGGCGCAAGAAGCCGGTGTGCTTGGGTTTGTGGCTGAATGCGGCGGCAACTGCACCTGCGCCACTTGCCATTGCTACATACAAGCCGAACACGCGCAAGAGTTGTTCGAACCCTCTGAAGAAGAAGAGGCCATGCTGGGTTTTACCGCTGAACCGCGTGAACAAAACAGCCGCTTGGCGTGTCAAATCGTGGTGGAATATTTCATGGACGGCATGCGCATTTACATGCCGGAGCGGCAGGTTTAACGCCGCTGTTGGTTCTGGCGTCAGCCTGCTTGGTGCACTGCTTCTATTGCTTAAAGCGTTTGCGGGTTAAGTGCAGAGCGATCATCCAGGCCACTACCGCATATGCCAACAACACACCTACATGTAACAACACATTCGTTGGCCACTGGTCCATGAACAGCGGTCGCACCAGTGCGACAGCCTGTGTCAGCGGCAACGCTTGTGCAACCCACCGAACTGTTTGAGGCAAGTTATCCAGCGGAAAAAACACGCCGCTCAAAAACATCATCGGCGTTAAGAACAAGGTGAAGTAGTAAGTGAAAAAGTCATAGCCTTTGGCCAGGGCATTGAATATCAAAGCCAGACAACTGAAGGTGATGCCCACACCCAGCAGCACCGGCCAGGCCAGCAACACCTTCCAGCTCTGCACAATCCCTAAGCCCAGCATCACACACAAAATAGCTGTCACTGTGAACAAGGCTTTGAACGCGGCCCACAGCATTTCGGCAAGCAACACATCGTCCAAGCGCACCGGGGCATTCATGATGCCGTCCCAGGTTTTTTGCACATGCATGCGTGAGAACGCAGAATACAAAGCCTCGAAGGTGGCTGCATTCATCGCGCTCATGCAAATCGAGCCGCTGGCCAGAAACACGATGTAAGCCACTTTTTGATCGCCGAGTTGTACTTCGCCGACCAAAGCCCCCAGACCGTAACCGAAAGCCACCAGCCACATCAGCGGCTCGGCGATATTGGCGATCAAACTGGGAATGATCAGCTTGCGCCAAACCAAAAAGTTGCGCAAAAACACAGGCCAGAAACGCAATCGCATCAGCCTCCCTCGCGGATTTGCCGCCCGGTGAGTTTCAAAAATAAATCCTCCAGATTCGCCGGGCGGTGCAGACTGCGCACCCCCGGGTACGCAGACAAAGACTGCATCAGCGATTGCGCGGTTTGGGTATAGAAAAACACGGTGTCGCCGCTGACCTCAACCCGTTGTGCCTGCGCGCTCAGTTCGCCATGGGCCAACGCTTGTGTGTCGCCGCCGTACACCTCGACCACATCCGGCTCTAAATGTTCTGCGATCAAATCGCGCGGCTTGCCTTCAGCAATTTTGCGACCGTGGTCAATCACCAGCAAGCGGTCGCACAAACGTTCGGCTTCGTCCATGAAGTGTGTGGTCAGCAAGATGGATTTGCCTTGCTGCAATAACTTTTGCAAGCGCTCCCACATCAAATGCCGTGCTTGCGGGTCCAGTCCCGTGGTGGGTTCGTCCAGCAGCAGCAATTGCGGGTCGTTGATCAACGCGCGCGCCAAACTCAAACGGCGCTTCATGCCACCGGACAATTCGCCAGGCTTGGCATTCGCTTTGTGGCTCAGCGCAGCAAACTCCAGCAACGGCGCAATTCGTTTGTCAATCTCGGCACGGCTCATACCGAAATAACGTCCATAGACCAACAGGTTTTCGGCGCAGGAAAAATCGGGGTCGAGGCTGTCGAACTGGCTGACCACGCCTAAGCGTGATTTGATGGACAAGGCCTGCTTGGGCATGTCTTCACCAAACACGGTGACGCTGCCACTGTCTGGAGCCGTCAGCCCCAAGCAAATTCGAAATGTGGTGGTTTTGCCCGCGCCGTTGGGGCCGATCACACCCAGACATTCGCCCGGGTAAAGCGAGAAAGACAGATCATCAACCACCAGGTTCTCGCCAAAGCGTTTATTCAGGTGTTGGCATTGCAGTTGGGGTGTCATGTCGCTAGGTAAGTAAGAGCGGCTATTGTGCCTTGACTCTGGCTTGCGTTACGACAGGAGTGAAATAAAACTGCTTATACAGAACCAGCTTGCCGGATTGGCCCGCCTTAAGTGGTATAGTCTGACCCCTTGTGGCCCGGTAGCTCAGTTGGTAGAGCAGCGGATTGAAAATCCGCGTGTCGGCAGTTCGATTCTGCCCCAGGCCACCATTTAAATATTTCTAAGCGGCCATGCGCCGCTTTATTTTTAAGCTAACAATAGATGGCTACCCCAGGGATTAATTTTTCCCGCCCAGTTCAATCAATTCAACCATTTCAGATTTGATATACAAACCACCTGTGTTTGAGTAAGCGCCGGTTTTACCTGTGATTTTCACCAAAGCGTTTTGGGATTTGGCTTGGGTCAGAATTTTGAAGTTGTCTTTGCGCATCTGGGACAAATTTTCTCTTTCACGCCCAGGCTTGTCTAAATCAGGTTTGAGAACAATATTCAGTGTGGGTTTACCGCTTAACACGGCATTCGAGCTTTTCAAATATTCGCCGCCTTCAGACATCTCAAAATCAAAACGGTAACCGACAACTTTGACCGGGTCGGTTTCGTCCACCATCCAACCGACGTAGCCATAAAGAACGATGTCTTTGTTGGCAATATCAAAAGCAGTTTCTGATGCAATATCTAAATATGAAGTTGTCTTGCCTTCAAAGAGGATGAACCCCTTTTGACCGTAACGCAAAGCCGGGGATTTGGCGGGTCGCTCCTGGTCATCACATGCGCCGCCTGAGTTTTTGATCGCGCTGGCCTGGTCCTGGGTGACTTTGGAAAAAATCACATCCTTGAGTTTGCAATTCAAGGCGTAAGCATTGACGCTTAACAATGCCATTGGCACCAACAAACAACTGAAAACGTGACGGGCGGCGGAAAATGCGTTTTGCTTATTTTTCATTTCAATTTTTAACTACTTTATGCAGACATGATGATAGATATCGCGTTTATAACATTTTAGCAACGGCCGATGGCACGTCTTCAATCATGTCAAATGACACTG
>CANNRV010000206.1 GCA_947508145.1 Comamonadaceae bacterium | reverse complement strand
TCGAATTTGCAACACCTTTGTCTATGCCTTCTTGCAATATCTTGGTGTTGGTGACGAACAAGTCGTCGCCGACCAGCTGCACTTTTTTGCCCATGCGGTCTGTCAGGTGCTTCCAGCCGTCCCAATCGCCTTCGGCCATGCCGTCTTCAATGCTGATGATGGGGTATTTGTCGGCCCAGGTGGATAACATGTCGGTCCACTGCGCGGCATCGAGTTCCAAGCCTTCGCCTTTGAGATGGTATTTGCCGTCCTTGTAAAACTCGCTGGCCGCGCAATCCAAACCAAGCATGATTTGCTCGCCCGCGGTGAAGCCTGCTTTGTCAATCGCATCCAAAATCATTTGAATCGCGGCTTCATGGCTGGGCACATTCGGCGCAAAACCGCCTTCGTCGCCAACCGCAATGCTCATGCCTTTGTCGCTCATGATTTTTTTCAGCGCATGAAACACCTCGGCGCCGTAACGCACGGCTTCACGGAAAGTGGGGGCACCGACCGGGATGATCATCAACTCTTGCAAATCCAGGTTGTTGTTCGCGTGCGCGCCGCCGTTGATCACGTTCATCATGGGCACCGGCAATTGCATGCGGCCCATGCCACCGAAATAACGGTACAGCGGCAAGCCGCTTTCTTCGGCAGCAGCGCGGGCCACGGCCATGGAGACGGCCAATATGGCGTTGGCACCGATCCGGGCTTTGTTGTCGGTGCGGTCCAGGTCAATCATCGTGTGGTCCAAAAACGCTTGGTCTGAAGCGTCCAAACCAATCACCGCTTGGGTGATGTCGTGGTTGATGTTTTCCACAGCGGTCAGCACGCCTTTGCCACCGTAGCGGTTCGGGTCGCCGTCACGCAACTCAATGGCTTCGCGGCTGCCGGTGGATGCGCCCGACGGCACAGCTGCACGCCCCATCACACCGCTTTCCAGCAACACATCGCATTCCACAGTGGGGTTGCCCCGGCTGTCCAAAATTTCACGTCCGACGATATCGACAATGGCACTCATGTTCTGACTCTCTTCAAGAAAAAAACGCAGGCTTCAGCGCCCGCAAGACACATTTATTCAGGCTGAAAAATCGTTTTCCAGCAAGGGGTGTTTTTTGGTCACCGCATCCAGCTCGACCAACGTCTCTAACAAATTCTTCATCTTGCCCAAGGGCACGGCGTTCGGGCCGTCTGACCAGGCTTCATTCGGTTTGGGATGCGTTTCCATGAACAAACCCGCTACACCTGCGGCCACGCCTGCGCGGGCCAGCACCGGCACCATGTCGCGCGCGCCGCCACTGCTGGTGCCTTGGCCGCCCGGTTTTTGCACCGAGTGGGTCACATCGAACACCACGGGCGCGCCGGTTTTGCGCATCTCGGCCAGGCTGCTCATATCGGCCACCAAATTGTTGTAACCAAAGCTGACACCGCGCTCACACGCCAAAAAGTTGTCCTCAGGCAAACCTTTCTCTCGCGCGGCAGCACGGGCTTTTTCAATCACGTTGACCATGTCCCAAGGCGCTAAGAACTGGCCTTTTTTGATGTTCACCGGCTTGCCCGATTGCGCCACGGCCCGGATGAAATCGGTTTGCCGACACAAAAACGCCGGGGTTTGCAGCACATCGACCACGCTGGCGACGGTGGCTACTTGCGATTCGTCATGCACATCGGTGAGCACCGGCAGATGCAGTTGGCGACGCACTTCGTCCAAAATTTTCAAACCGGCATCCATGCCCACGCCGCGTTGCGTGCTGCCCGAAGAACGATTGGCTTTGTCGAACGAGCCTTTGTAAATGAGCGGAATGCCCAGACCGCTGCATATTTCTTTCAGTTGCCCGGCCACGTCCAAAGACATTTGCAAGCCTTCGATAGAGCAAGTCCCCGCGATCAGAAAAAACCGATGCGATAAGCCGGCCTCAAAGCCGCAAAGTTTCATGCGACCACCTTGAGTTTTAGGCGCTCGGATTGGTAAGACAAAGCGGCGCGAACAAACGCATTGAACAGCGGGTGGCCGTCCCAGGGGGTGGATTTGAATTCGGGGTGGAATTGCACGCCCATGTACCAGGGGTGCACGCTGCGCGGCAATTCGACAATTTCGGTCAGGTGTTCTTGTTGGGTCAAGGCAGAGATGACCAAACCGGCTTCGCGCAACCTGTCCAAATAATGCACATTGGCTTCATAGCGGTGGCGATGCCGCTCTGTCACCACGTCGCCGTATATGTCGTGCGCCAAAGTGCCTTTGGACACATTCGATGTTTGTGCACCCAAGCGCATGGTGCCGCCCAGGTCTGACTTGGCGTCGCGCTGTTTGATGCTGCCATCCGCGTCTTTCCATTCGGTGATCAGCGCAATGACTGGGTGCGGGCCGTCGGGATCGAACTCGGTGCTGTTCGCGTCTTTCAACCCGGCCACATGGCGGGCGTATTCGATGGTGGCGATTTGCATGCCTAAGCAAATACCCAGATAAGGCACTTTGTGTTCGCGTGCATAGCGGGCTGCGCAAATCTTGCCTTCGGTGCCGCGTTTGCCAAAACCACCGGGCACCAAAATCGCATCGAAACGCGAGAGCTGTGCGGTGTTGTCTGCGTTCAGGGTTTCGGAATCGATGTATTCAATATGCACCCGCGCGTGGTTGCGTATACCGGCGTGGCGCAAAGCTTCGTTCAGCGACTTGTAACTGTCGGACAAATCCACATACTTGCCGACCATGGCGATATGCAATTCGCATTCAGGATGCTCGACCGCGTGCACCAAATCGTCCCAGCGCTTCAAGCTGGCAGGCGGCGTGTTGAGCTTGAGCTTTTCGCAAATGAGAGCGTCCAGCCCTTGCTCGTGCAACATGCGCGGCACTTTGTAAATGGTGTCCACGTCCCACATGGAGATCACGCCCCATTCGGGCACGTTGGAGAACAGCGAAATTTTCGAGCGTTCTTCCTGCGGAATAGGACGGTCAGCCCGGCACAGCAAAGCATCCGCTTGAATACCGATTTCGCGCAGTTTTTGCGCTGTGTGCTGCGTGGGTTTGGTTTTGAGTTCACCGGCTGCTGCTATCCAAGGCACATAGCTCAGGTGGACGAACGCGGCGTTGTGCGGACCCATGCGCAGGCTCATCTGGCGCACGGCTTCTAAAAACGGCAGTGATTCGATGTCACCCACGGTGCCGCCGACTTCAACAATCGCCACATCCACTGCTTCGGGTGTGCCGACACCGGCACCGCGCTTGATGAAGTCTTGGATTTCGTTGGTGATATGCGGAATGACTTGCACCGTGGTGCCCAGGTAGTCGCCCCGGCGTTCTTTTTCCAGCACACTTTTGTAGATTTGGCCGGTGGTGAAGTTGTTGGTGCGCCGCATGCGCGTGGTGATGAAGCGCTCGTAGTGGCCTAAGTCCAGATCGGTTTCCGCCCCGTCTTCGGTGACAAACACCTCGCCGTGCTCG
>CANNRV010000205.1 GCA_947508145.1 Comamonadaceae bacterium | reverse complement strand
GCCAAGTTGCCGCGCAAGATGGCAATGCCCGCTTTGTCTTTGAACGGTTTGTCAAACGGCTTGATGACCCGCTCGTCATAGTTCACCGCTTCGGCCATGTTGTCTGCCACCGTGTGGCCGCTGGTGGTGACGATGCTGGTGTGCAGCAAGTGTGCGATTTCTTTCATCACCACTTGCAAGCCACCGGCGTAGCAAAAGTCTTCCATCAAATGGTCGCCCGAGGGTTGCAGATTGAGCAAACACGGCAACTCGGAAGCCAGGCGGTCGAAGTCGTCCACGCTGAGCGGCACGCCCAGTCGTCCGGCAATCGCAATCAAGTGCACCACGGCGTTGGTCGATCCACCAATGGCGGCCAATGTTTTGATGGCGTTTTCAAATGCTTCGCGTGTCAGCACGCTGGAGAGTTTTTGGTCGGTGTGCACCATTTCCACGATGCGTCTGCCTGCGTTGCGGGCCAGCACATTGCGGCGACCGTCAACAGCAGGGTAGGCCGCGTTGCCCGGCAAACCCACGCCAAGCGCTTCGACCATGCAAGCCATGGTCGATGCCGTGCCCATGGTCATGCAATGGCCGTGGCTGCGGTGCATGCAGCTTTCAGCTTCAAAGAAATCGGCCAGTTTCAAAGTGCCTGCGCGTACTTGCTCGCTCATGCTCCACATGCCGGTGCCCGAGCCTAATTCTTGGCCGCGCCATTTGCCGTTGAGCATGGGGCCGCCGCTGACACCGATGGTGGGCAAGTCAACGCTGGCCGCGCCCATGATGAGCGAGGGGGTGGTTTTGTCGCAGCCCATGAGCAGCACCACACCGTCGATGGGGTTGCCGCGAATGCTTTCTTCGACATCCATGCTGGCCAGGTTGCGGTAGAGCATGGCGGTGGGGCGTAACAAGGTTTCGCCCAATGACATCACCGGAAACTCCAAGGGGAAACCACCGGCTTCGTAAACGCCGATCTTGACCTGCTCAGCCAGGGTGCGGAAATGCGAATTGCAAGGTGTCAGTTCGCTGAAGGTGTTGCAAATGCCGATGACCGGGCGGCCATCGAACTGGTCATGCGGCACGCCCTTGCCCTTGACCCAACTGCGGTAGGCAAAGCCGTCACGGTCTTGTCGACCAAACCATTGCTGGCTGCGGAGTTCTTCGGGTTTTTTGCGCGGGGGAGTGGTTGACATGTGTGAGACCTGATAGTTGCGGGTGAAGTGTGCCTATACTACATTCGCAGCAGTCAGGGTTTGTGTGGTGTTTTCACGGGGACTGAGCCCAACCAGGAGTACACATGATAGAAATATTGAGGGTCACCAATCTGGCCGCTAGCTTGATGGCAGATTTGCAGTCCAATTACTTAGTGCACGACAGAGAGCACATCACCGACCCCAGCGCTTTGCAGCGCATACGCGCCATGGTCGGCGGCGGCGATGCCGTCATCGATAAAAAATTCATGTCCTTGTTCCCCGCGCTGGAGTTCATCTCTATTTGCGGTGTCGGTTACGACGGCGTGGACGTGGCAGCGGCCAAAGAGCGCGGCATCCAAGTGGCGCACACGCCCGGCGTGCTGAATGACGATGTGGCCGATCTGGCCTTGGGTTTGATGTTGTCGATTGCACGTCGCTTGCCGCAAGCCGACAAATTTGTGCGCAACAGCGACTGGGTCGAAGGCCCGTTCCCCTTGAGCAGCAAAATGAGCGGCGCACGTTTGGGCTTGATCGGCATGGGGCGCATCGGCCAGGCGATTGCCAAACGCGCATTGGCGTTTGACATGAGCATTGCTTACACCTCGCGCAACCAGGCCGCAGGTGTGAACTACAGCTATTTCCCTTCAGCCAAAGAGCTGGCCGCGAATGTCGATTACCTGGTGGTCATCACCCCCGGCGGCGCGGCCACCAAACATTTGGTGAATGCCGAGGTGCTGGCGGCCTTGGGCCCCAAAGGTTATTTGATCAATGTGGCACGCGGCTCGGTGGTGGATCAAAACGCATTGATTGAAGCGCTGCAAAAGAAAAGCATTGCAGGCGCAGCACTCGATGTGTTTGCGGATGAACCGCGTGTGCCCGGCGAATTGCGCTTAGACAAAAACACGGTGCTGACCCCGCATATCGGGAGCGCCACACAGCAAACCCGTAAAGCCATGGCCGATTTATGTATTGCCAATATGGCGGCTTTTTTCGATAGCAAACCGATTCCGGCCTTGGTGCCGGAATGTGCCTGACTGAAGTAGGAATGAACGAGGGCGGTTCATCCGCCCTCGTTGTCTATTGATAGCAAGTTGCTTGAAGTGGCTCAGCGCCCGTAACCGCCGCCACCGCTGCGTTTAGCACCACCGCCACCGCCGCCGAAGCCACCCGGTTTGCCGCCACCACCGCCACCGCCGCCGCTGCGGCGTTTGGCACCACCACCACCGCCACGGTTATTGCGGCTGAGCAAGTCCACGGAAGTCATGGTTGGGTCGGGTTGACGAGCAGCGCCGCCGCCGGACTTGTGGCCGAAGGCATTCACACCGCTTTGTGTACCCAAGTGCGCGTTGGCACGTGGTTGGTAATCTTCTTCAAAATGACGCGGCGGTTGGCCGTCGTGGTCACCACCTTGCGCGTGAGCAGGCGCTGGGCGCGGGCCACGGTCATTGCGATCGCGTCTGGGTTGTGGCGGGCGCGAACCCGGATGCGCACCCGCAGGCTTGGCTGCTTGCGGCGGACGAGCAGGACGGTCACCGCGCGGTTCTGCACGCGGGCCATCGTTGCGGTGTTCATTGCGTTGTGGTGTGCTGCCTTTTTTCTCGCGGATGCGTTCCATCATTTCCTGACGGGCTGCGCGTGCGGCAGAAGCCATCACGTCGCGGCTAGGTGGTTTGCCGATGCCGCCCCACAAAGTCTGGCGACCCATGGCAATCGGTTCAGCGCGTTCATCCGGCGCAGGGCCAAAGCCCTCGACTTTTTCAACCTCAATGGTTTGACGTGTGAATTTTTCGATTTCTTGCATAAAGCCTTCCTCGTCTAAGGACACCAAACTGACTGCTTCTCCGCTAGCTCCGGCGCGACCGGTGCGGCCAATGCGGTGCACATAGTCTTCACTGATATTGGGGATTTCGTAATTCACCACATGCGGCAAATCGTCAATGTCGATGCCGCGCGCTGCGATGTCGGTGGCCACCAGCACACGGATGTCGCCGCTCTTGAAACCGGCCAGTGCCTGGGTGCGTGCGGTCTGGCTTTTGTTGCCGTGCAGCGCCATGGCGGTGATGCCTTGTTTGTTCAAAAAATCGGCCACGTGGTTGGCACCGAACTTGGTGCGGCAAAACACCAGCACTTGGCTCCATTGCTTGCGCTCAATGATGTGCGCGAGCAGCGCTTTTTTCTGGCTGCGACCCACCGGGTGAATCACTTGAGAGATCAATTGCACCGTGGTGTTTTCCGGCGTGACCTGAATGCTTTGCGGGCTGTGCAGCAGTTGTGCGGCCAGGTCGCGAATCTCTTGGCTGAAGGTGGCAGAGAACAACAGACTTTGTTTGTCCTTGGGCACCAGCGCCAACACTTTTTTCACGTCATGGATAAAGCCCATATCCAACATGCGATCGGCTTCGTCCAGCACCAGGATTTG
>CANNRV010000204.1 GCA_947508145.1 Comamonadaceae bacterium | reverse complement strand
TGAAGGCGGTCATCAGCACGTTCCACAGCATGATGACCATGCCGCCCAGGTACAAAGCACCGCCAATCACACGCACCACGTAGTACGGGTAAGTGGCTTTCACGCTTTCCACAAAGGTGTAGGTGAGTGAACCGTCGTCGTTGATGGCGCGCCACATCAAACCTTGCATGACACCGGCAATCCACATAGCAGCGATATAGAGCACGATGCCTATGGTGGCCATCCAGAAGTGCCATTCAATGGCAGGCACGCTGTGCATTTTTTTCTGACCGAACAAACGTGGAATGAGGAAATACATGGCGCCCATGGACACCAGTCCCACCCAACCCAAAGCACCTGAGTGCACATGGCCAACGGTCCAGTCGGTGTAATGGCTCAGCGCGTTCACGGTTTTGATGGACATCATTGGGCCTTCAAATGTGCTCATGCCGTAGAAAGACAGAGAGACGATCAAAAAGCGCAGCACCGGGTCGTCGCGCAGTTTGTGCCAGGCCCCGGACAAGGTCATGATGCCGTTGATCATGCCGCCCCAGCTGGGTGCCAACAAAATCAGCGAGAACACCATGCCCAAAGATTGCGTCCAATCAGGCAAAGCGGTGTAGTGCAAATGGTGAGGGCCTGCCCACATGTAAGTGAAGATCAGCGCCCAAAAATGCACGATAGACAAGCGGTAGGAATACACCGGTCGACCGGCTTGCTTGGGGATGAAGTAATACATGATGCCCAGAAAACCGGCGGTCAAAAAGAAGCCGACCGCATTGTGTCCGTACCACCATTGCACCATGGCATCTTGCACACCAGCGTACACAGAATAGGACTTCATCCAACCGGCCGGCACAGCGGCACTGTTGACCAAGTGCAGCACTGCCACGGTCAAAATGAAGGCGGCATAAAACCAATTGGCCACATAAATATGCGAGACACGCCGCTTAACAATGGTGCCGAAGAACACGACCGCATATGACACCCAAACCAGCGTGATCAAAATATCAATCGGCCACTCTAACTCTGCGTATTCCTTGCCGCTGGTATAGCCCAAGGGCAAGCTGATGGCCGCCGCCACTATGACTGCCTGCCATCCCCAAAAGGTGAAAGCCGCCAGCTTGGGTGCAAACAAACGGGTTTGCCCGGTACGCTGCACCACGTAATAACTGGTGGCGAACAAGGCGCATCCACCGAACGCAAAAATCACCGCGTTGGTGTGCAAGGGGCGCAAACGCCCATAGCTCAGCCAGGGGATGCCGAAATTCAATTCCGGCCAGGCCAATTGCGCCGCAATCACCAATCCCACCAGCATGCCGACCACGCCCCAGACCACCGTCATGATGGAAAACTGGCGCACCACGGTGTCGCTGTAATTGTTGTCTACCAAACTCATGTCAAGCCTTTCACATAACTGGCTCAAGTATCAGTTTGGTCAATCGAACGCGCCTTGATGTAAATCAATCCTCACGCAAAATACGCTCGGCTTCTCCGTCTAAACGGTCGAATTGCCCGCTGTGTATGGCCCACCACAGGCCTATGAGTATCAATAGCACCAGCACCACCGACAAAGGAATCAGCAAATACAAAATATCCATGTCAGGCAACTGCAAGTAAAGCGGTTGGCATGCGCTTATTCGGCAATGCCAATTGCAACGAATACAACACCACCACCACCGAGCTGAGTGCCATGCCCAGTCCGGCCAACCAAGCGGGCAAATAACCCATGACGGCCAGCGGCACGCAGACCGCGTTGTAGGCGGCTGCCCACATCAGGTTGTGGCTGACCACGCGCATGCTGCGCCTGGCCAAGACCACGGCGTCAGGGACGGCCATCAAATGCTGACCCAGAATCACCACGTCCGAACGCGCTTGCGCCAGCGGAACGGCTTGACCGAAGGCAAATGAGACATGCGCACCGGCCATGACAGGCATGTCGTTAAAGCCATCACCCACCATGGCCACGCGTTTGCCACTGGCTTGCAAATCTTTCAAGTAGCCCAGTTTGTCTGCCGGTTGACAGGCGGCATACACATGGAAGGGGTCGAGTTGCAAGCGCTGGGCCACCACTTCCACTGCGGCGCGTTTGTCGCCTGACATCAAATAGACGCAAATACCCAACTGTTTGAGCCGGTCCATGGTGGCCACCACATCAGGTCGCAACACCTCGCGAAACAAAAAAGAGGCCAGCCAGCCGTGTTGGTCAAACACATGGACTTGCGCCGCTTCAGCAGCATGGGGCACGCCATTGACCGTCGTGCCATTGCGGCAAAACGCCAATGAGCCCATGCGCAATTCGCGCTGCCCTGTGGCATCAACCATGACCGCAGACACACCTTGACCGATGTGTTCTTGCACTTGTTGCAACACCGGTTTTTTTGCATACAAGGAATCAATTTGCAACACGGCGCGAGAAAAAGGATGCCATGAATGCTCGGCCAAGGCAGTTGTCATGGCCAACACATCTTGCACCGAAGACGAACTGACATCGGATGTGCCTGCCGTGTGTTCCAGCGTGAACAGGGTTTGCAATTCCATGCGGTCGCTGGTGAGCGTGCCGGTTTTGTCAAACACCACTGCATCCACATGCGACAGTGTTTCCAGCGTTTGTACATCCCGCAGCAATACACCTTGACGCGCCAAGTTACCGGCTGCTGCCAACATCGCAGCGGGTGTGGCCAAAGACAAGGCACAAGGACAGGTGACGATCAACACCGACACCGCCACCATCAGGGCTTTGCCCGGGGACTCGCCCCAGGCCCAAACAGCAGCCAGTGCGGCCACCACCAGCACCGCCAACAAAAACGGTTTGGCGATTCTGTCGGCCAACGCGGCAAGACGTGGTTTATGCAAAGACGCGGTTTGCATCAAATTCACAATCGCGGCATAACGGGTAGATTCACCCAAGGCAGTGACTTGCATGCGCACCGATTCACGCAAATTGTGGGAACCGGCCAGCACCGTGTCGCCCGTGCGGCGTTCTATTGGCTCGGACTCGCCGCTGAGTAAAGCTTCTTCCACCCAAGTGTGTCCGCTTAACAATCTGCCATCGGTGGCAAACACCTCGCCGGGCAAGACTTGCAAGATATCGCCGACTTTCACCATGGCCAAGCCGACGCTGTCAAATTTGCCATCGGTGCCCATGCGGTGGACTGACTGCGGCAAGCGGTTGATCAAGGCTTCCAACGATCCCGCCGTGCGCTCGCGCAACCTCGCTTCCAGCCAGCGACCGGTGAGCAGGAAAAACACAAACATGGTGATGGAATCGAAATACACCTCGTTGCCAAAAAAACCATCCGGCGTGAACATGGCCGCGCTGCTGACCAAAAAACTCACCCAGATACCAATGGCCACGGGCAAATCCATGCTGATGTTGCCGTGCTTCAAATCACGCCAGGCCGCGTTGGTGAACACATCGGCAGAGAAAAACATCACAGGCAAGGTCAGCACCCAAGCCGCCCAGCGCAACAGCAACAACATCTCCGGGGTGATGTCTGGTGACACATAAGGCGGCAAGGCATACATCATGACTTGCATCATGCAAAAACCGGCCACCGCCCAGCGCCACAGTTGACGGCGCACTTCAAGCTGGCCTTCATGGCGCGC
>CANNRV010000203.1 GCA_947508145.1 Comamonadaceae bacterium | reverse complement strand
TTCGCGGCCAGCATTTTGTCGAACAAGTCGCGCGGCAAAGGCAAGCCTGTGTCTACGTGGGCGGTCATGTGTTTGAGCACCGAACATTCCCAGCAAAAGTTCTCCATGAACTGACTGGGCAATTCCACCGCATCCCATTCCACACCGCTGATGCCGGAGACATCGCGTTCATTCACTTGGGTCAGCATGTGGTGCAGCCCGTGTCCGCATTCATGAAACAAAGTGATCACATCGTCGTGTGTCAGCAGGGGCGGCTGCCCGTTGATGCCTTCGGCGAAGTTGCACACCAAATGCGCCACCGGGGTTTGCAGCTGTCCGTTATCCGGTCGCAGCCAGCGGGCACGCACATCGTCCATCCAAGCACCGCCGCGTTTGCCTTGGCGTGCACCGGGGTCTAAGTAAAACTGACCGACGAGAGCACCTTGGCGTTCAATTCTGTAAAACAGCACGCCAGGGTGCCACACGGGTGCTTGGTCTTTGTGAATGCTGACCTCAAACAAGGTTTCAACGATTTTGAATAAACCGTCCAGCACTTTGGGTGCGGTGAAATACTGTTTGACTTCCTGATCGCTGAAGGCATAACGCTCTTCTTTGAGCTTTTCACCGATGAATGTCCAGTCCCAGGCCTGAGGATCCGCCATTTGCAATTGCTCAAGTGCAAACGCGCGCATTTCTGTCAAGTCTTTTTCTGCATACGGTTTGGCACGCGCGGCCAAGTCGCGCAGAAAACCGATGACATGCGATGGCGACTCGGCCATTTTGCTGGCCAGTGACACCTGTGCATGGTTGTCATAGCCCAGCAGCTGTGATTCTTCGCGGCGCAATTGCAGTATTTCCTGCAACACCTGGCTGTTGTCAAACTCAGGTTGCTCAGACTGGTCTGAGGCCCGCGTGGCATAAGCGCGGTATAGCTTTTCACGCAGCGCGCTGCTGTGTGCGTATTGCATGACGGGCAAATAGCAAGGCATTTTCAGCGTCAGTTTGTAGCCGTCTTTGCCATCGGCAAGTGCGGCCGCCTGCGCGGTTTGCAAAACATCATCGGGAATGCCGTCGGTGTCTTCTTGACCGACGACGATGGACCAGGCATCGGTGGCATCCAACACATGTTCGCTGAACAACTGGCTGATCTCAGCTTGCCGTTCTTGGATTGCCGCAAACCGTTCTTTGGCTGCGCCAGTCAGCTCGGCACCGGACAAGACAAAGTTGCGCAAAGCCAGTTCGCGGGCATGCCTTTGTTCGTGGTTCAAAGCAGCCGGGTCAATCGCTTTGTACTTGGCATACAGGGCTTCATTCGCGCCAAGTCGGGTCCAGAATTCGGTGATGCGAGGAAGGTCTGCGTTGTAGGCCGCGCGCAGTTCGGGCGTGTCTGCCACTGCTTGCAAATGGCTCACAGCACCCCAGGCGCGTCCGAGCTTTTCGGTGGCGGTGTCCAGCACCTGAGAGATGCGCTGCCAGTCGGCGGGAAAGCTGGGTTCAGTGACAGTTTGCAATGCCGAGTCGGCTTGTGTCAGCAGTTCGGAGATGGCGGGTTGCACATCGGCGGGCGTGATGCGGTCAAACAAAGGCAGACCGGAAAAGTCGAGCAAAGGATTGTTCATGCAGTTGATGTGGCGTGCCGTTCGGCAGATTCAAGGGTGTTGACCAACAACATGGTGATGGTCATGGGGCCGACACCACCGGGAACCGGTGTGATGTAGGAAGCAACTTGGCTGACGCCGTCGAAATCCACATCGCCGCACAGCTTTCCTGCGTCGTCGCGGTTCATGCCGACATCAATGACTACTGCGCCGGGTTTGACCATGTCAGCGGTCAACACATTGCGCTTACCGACGGCCGCCACGATCACATCGGCTTGCAGGGTGTGAGCTTTCAAATCCACCGTGGCGCTGTGGCACACCGTGACGGTGGCGTTTTGTTGCAACAGCATCAAGGCCATGGGTTTACCGACGATGTTGCTGCGCCCGATGACCACCGCGTGTTTACCGCGCAAGTTGTAGCCAATGTGTTCCAACATCTTCATGCAACCGTGCGGCGTGCAAGGCCAATAGCCGGGCAGGCCGGTCATCAGCGCACCAGCGCTGGCCACATGAAACCCGTCCACATCTTTGTCAGGTGCAATCGCTTCAATGACTTTTTGCGCATCAATATGCGCGGGCAAGGGCAGTTGCACCAGGATGCCGTGGATGGTGTTGTCCTGGTTCAAGGCGTGCACGCGGGCCAGTAAATCGGTCTCGCTGAGTGTGGCATCGTGTTTTTCCAGTACCGAGTGAATACCGGTTTGTTCGCAGGCTTTGACTTTGTTGCGCACATAGACTTGGCTGGCCTGGTTGTCGCCCACCAGAATGACAGCCAATCCGGGTGTGATGCCCCGGGCGCGAAGTGTTTGGACTTTGTCGCTGACTTGTTGACGCAATAAAGCAGACAGCGCGTTGCCATCGATCAGGGTGGCAGTCATATGAATCAGGATTTGCTGGAGTTGGGGCCGAGCGCGATTTTCAGTAAATCGGCCACGGTATTGGCGTTGAGTTTTTCCATGATGTTGGCGCGGTGTGCTTCAACGGTTTTGATGCTGATGCCCAAGTCGTCAGCGATTTGTTTGTTGAGCCGTCCGGCCACAATGCGCTCCAACACTTGAGACTCACGCGCGGTGAGTTTGCCCATGAGTGCGTCCCGGTTGGCGGCATGCTGGTAATCGGCGAATGATTCACGCGCCTGGTCCAACATGCGTTCGACCACGCTTAACAACTCTTCTTCTTTGAAGGGTTTGGGAATGAAATCCATGGCACCTTTTTTCATGGTGGTCACGGCCATGGGCACATCGCCATGACCGGTGATGAACACTACTGGCAAGGGCGATTTGCGTTCGATCAAACGGTCTTGTAATTCCAAGCCAGAGATACCTGGCATGCGGATATCCACCAATAAGCAGGCGACTTCGCGCGGGTCATAGCGACTGAGAAATGTTTCCGCTGAATCAAAGCAACGCACCCGGTAGTCCTTGCCTTCTAACAACCATTGCAATGAATCACGAACAGCTTCGTCATCATCTACCACGTAGACATTGCCTTTTTTAGGAATCAAACTCATCAGTCACTCCAAAACGCTATCAATGAATTAAATACTCAAACACTAACCATCACAGGATTGGCGGGTAACCAGAAAGAAAAACGACATCCCACAACCTTATCTGCATTGTAGATGTTCTCTGCTTGCATTCGCCCTTGGTGCGACTCGATGATGGAGCGGCACAGGTTCAAACCAATGCCCATGCCTTCTTGCTTAGTGGTGTAAAAAGCCTCGAACACGCGTTGCATCACTTCTTGTGACATGCCATTGCCGTTGTCCGTCACTGAAAATGCGACCACTTGCTGTTCATCAATCACTTTGGGGATGATTTGCAATTCCACATGCCTGTCACTCAAAGGGCGGTTAGCATGTTCAATCGCTTCGGCGGCGTTCTTCAATAAATTGATCAGCACCTGTTCAATCAAAATCGGATCCACCAGTATTTGAGAAATGCGATCTGACACATACAAAGACAGTCTGACCTGACGACGGCGCATTTCGATATCCGCCAATTCAACCGCTTCACTCACCATGGG
>CANNRV010000202.1 GCA_947508145.1 Comamonadaceae bacterium | reverse complement strand
TTGCGGCTGATGCTGATCAACGCCTCCAGCGTCGCCATGCCCATGCTGTTTGGTAGCTTGGGCGCATGGCTGGGTGTGGCTGCGGTGTTTTGGTGCGGATCAGTCACCGTAGGCACGGGAAGCCGCTTGGCTTGGGGGTTGAAGAGGGGGTGAAGGGTGATTAGCATTAGCGCCTATGAAAATGCACAACCCGCCTCATCCTGGTGAATTCATCACCGATATTTTTCTGGAACCGCACGGCATCAGTGGCCGTGAATTGGCGTTAAAACTTGATGTCGCACCTTCCACCTTGAGCCGCATTCTGAATCGCAGCAGCCGTGTCACCCCGGAAATGGCATTGCGATTATCAAAAGCCATTGGTCGATCAGCGGAAAGTTGGCTGGCCATGCAAGATACCTACGACCTATGGGCAGCGAGGAAGTCGGTTGATTTGAAAAGGGTCAGTAAGCTCAAGTTGATTGATATTTAATTTTTTTGTCTTTTCAATAGTTGATCAATGGAATCAGTGCCAAACTTGTGAATTAGCGAATCATTTGATGAAACGCGCCACACCTAAAAAAGCGGTTGCTAAAAAGTAAAGCCCTTGTCTTTTTCCGCCACCCAAGAAAAAACCGCCTGAACCCAGTGGGTGCAGGCGGCTAATCTAAAGCCAAAAAAGATGCGGGTTTAAACGCGTTTGCGGTATTCAGCGGTGCGGGTATCGATTTCCACTTTGTCGCCTTGGGCCACAAAAATCGGCACGTTGATGTCAAAACCGGTGGCGATTTTGGCGGGTTTCAGCACTTTGCCGGAGGTGTCGCCTTTGACAGCGGGTTCGGTCCAGGTGATTTCACGCACCACGCTGGTGGGCAATTCAACCGAGATGGCCTTGCCGTCATAAAACACCACTTCGGCTGACATGCCGTCTTCGAGGTAGTTGAGCGAGTCGCCCATGTTTTCGTTTTCCACTTCGTATTGGTTGAAGTCGGTGTCCATCCACACATACATGGGGTCGGCGAAATAGGAATAGGTGCATTCCTTTTTGTCCAGCACGATCTGGTCCATTTTGTCGTCGGCCTTGAACACGACTTCGGTGTTGAAGTTGGCGATCAGGCTTTTGAGTTTCATGCGCACGGTGGCTGAATTGCGGCCACCACGGCTGTATTCGGTTTTCAAAACGACCATCGGGTCTTTGCCGTGCATGATGACGTTACCGGCGCGGATTTCTTGAGCTATTTTCATAAAGGGGATTGGATAGGGCTGGACAAAGCGGCTATTTTAGCCTTTGGCCGCGACGAAGCCCATCAAGCGCTGTGTCAAGCCGGTTTGTCTGGCCAATTCGGCTCTCAATTGCACCGCCCAGGCAGACCATTCGATCAAGTGCGCCGGGGTCAAGTCGGGCAAAGTCTGTGGTTCAGCAGCGTTCCAGGCCAGATGCGCTTGCACCACCACCGGTGGCGCGCCTGTTTGCTCTAAAAATGCTTGCAGCTTCGGGATATGTGCGCCGTCGTGCTGCGGGTAAATCTGCCAGAGCAAGGGCTTGCCCGCGCACATGGCGCGCACCAGCGAGTCTTCGCCGCGCACCAGGTTGATGTCCATGCGTGCCAGCAAGCTGTCGTAATCCGTCTGGCTCAGGTGTTCTAAAAAGTGCAAATTCAAACCCGATAGGTCAAACGCATGCATCGCTTGGCGAACCGCTGCTGACGCACGACCGGCGGTGATGTGCAAATGCACTTGACGAGGCATTTCAGCGAGCTGCTTCAGCCATAAGCCCAAGCCTGCGGGTTCATAGCAGAACACGCTGATATGCCAATCCTTGTGTTGCTCGAACCGCGCCATATCACCGCCGGACAGTTCGAGTGTCTGGCTGGTCAGCGGCTTGCGGCCTTGGCTCGGCGGCATTGCATGGGTGTTGCCCGGTTGAAAACCCGTCAGCAAACCACCGCTGTGTTCGCCCCAACCGGGGTAGTAAAACCATTTGCACAAACCCTTGGCCGGGCCGCTGAGCACAGGCGAGGGCAGGCCGTGGTTGCGTTGTGCGCTGGCTTCCAGGCTGAAATACTCCAAATTCATCCAAACCGGTGCGACAGGGCGGGCCGCCATGGCAGCTTGGTAAGCCGCAGGCAGTTCGCAGCCAAAAGCTTCAATCACCACATCGGGCACTTGCGAGGCTTCAAACGCTTCATCATCCATCGGCCACGGCCACACGCTCACCCCGGCACACCCCAGTGGAGCCATCCATCTCAGAGCGCTTGCATCATCTATATATATATGTGTGTTCACGCCGTTCTGGGAGAGTTGCGTGGCCAGTCGCCAGCACACGCCCAAGTCGCCGTGGTTATCGATCACGCGACAAAAAATCGCCCAATCCAGGTCAGTGATCTCCCGCTTCTGCCTAGTCATGTGTGTGTCAATTCAAACTGTCAAAGTGTTTTCCAAGCTGAAGCTTTGTAGTGGCTTGGCGCTGTGTTTGTCATGCGGCTAGTCTAGTTTGTGACTGCGTTGTCCAAGTCTTCAGGTCTGGTTATTTTTGAAGCGTCTACACTTTGCGTTTGTCTTAAAAAAATTCCTAAGGAGAACACCATGCCCAAGGCCTACCTGATCAGCGCCTACCACGAGATCCACGACCAGGACGCGATGGCGGCCTACGCCAAACTGGCGCTGCCTTCGTTGACCGCCGCTGGCGGCACGTTTCTGGTGCGCGGCATGCCGGCCGCCGTCAAAGAACAAGGCAAGATGCAACGCACGGTGTTGATTCAGTTTGACAGCATCCAAGCTGCGCTGGCGGCTTATGACAGCCCCGGCTACCAGGAAGCTTTGAAGGCCTTGGGCAACAACGCCGTGGTGCGCGACATTCGCATCATCGAAGGGGTGTAAGCCATGACGCAACTGAGTCAACGCGCTTTGGGGCTGGGCACCGAAAACGCATTTGTGGTGTTGGCCGAGGTGAACAAGCTGATCCGTGAAGGCCACGACATCATTTCCTTTTGCATCGGCCAGCCCGATTTCCCCACCCCGAAAAACATCCAACAAGCCGGTATCAACGCCATCACCCAAGGCAAACACGGCTACACGCCTTCCGCCGGTATCCCCGAGTTGCGCCAGGCGGCGGCGGCTTACTTTGCGCGCACCCGTGGCATACAGGTGGACGCAGACGACGTGGTGGTGGGTGCCGGTGCCAAGCCGTTCATTGGGTACACCATTCAGTCGGTGACCGATTTCGGCGCAGGCGACGAGGTGATTTACCCGGTGCCCGGTTTCCCGATTTACGAATCGCAAATCAAAGCCAACGGCGCGGTTGGCGTGCCGATTTATTTGCGCGAAGACCGCAACTTCAGCTTCGATCCGCAAGAGCTGGCCGACAAAATCACGCCGCGCACCAAGCTGTTGATTTTGAATTCGCCGCAAAACCCGACCGGCGGCATTCTCACCAAATCCGATTTGCAGGCCATCGCCGACATCTTGCACAAGCACCCGCAAATCTGGGTGTTCGCTGATGAAATCTACGGCCAGCTGGTGTATGACGGCGAGTTCAATTCCATCGCCGCCTTGCCCGGCATGCAAGAGCGCACCATCCTATCGGACGGCTGCTCCAAAACCTGGGCCATGACCGGCTGGCGCTTGGGCTTTTGCGCCAACAAAAAACTGGC
>CANNRV010000201.1 GCA_947508145.1 Comamonadaceae bacterium | reverse complement strand
GGCGTGGTGTCAATGCGCAAACCCAGGCTGCGCCCGGATAAACGGTCCACCATCTTGAAGGTTTGTAAATCTTGTGAACTGCCTGGCTCTGACAGCAAGGACTCGGTGTGTTCGAGCAAAGGCGGCATGACCAACTCATAGCCAAAGCCACGAGCAGTGTCCAGACACAAACGGCGTAATTCTTCGATGTGCCGGGCCTCTGAAGGCAATACGTCCGCGATGTGATCCGGCAAAACCCAGGCAGTCATGAGTATGGAGTGCTGTTAAAAAAGTGATTCTACTGGTCTGTGACAGCTGTATGACTCGGACCAAGGGCAGGCCACAGACTTTGCTTGTCTGTGGCGGCTGTTGTGGATTATTTTTTCGCGGGGGCTGAGCCGCCACTGCCGCGCATGGCCTTGAAGAAATCGCTGCTCGGGTCCAGCACCATCACATCTGATTTTTTATTGAAACTGGCTTTGTACGCCTCGATGCTTTGGTAGAACTGGGCGAACTGCGCGTCTTTGCCAAAAGCATCTGCATACAAACGCGCGGCTTCGGCATCGCCCTCGCCTTTGATTTTTTGCGCGTCACGGTAGGCGTTGGCCAAAGTGACTTCACGCTGGCGATCCGCATCGGCGCGAATCTTTTCGCCTTCAGCCGCGCCGGTGGAACGCAGTTCATTGGCCACGCGTTTGCGTTCGGCTTCCATCCGACGGTACACCGACTCGGTGATGGTGTCCACGTAATCGGCGCGTGTGATGCGCACGTCCACCACATCAATGCCCCAAGGGTTGCTGCCTTTGACGATTTCCAGCACTTCGCGTTTGACATCCACCATCAAAGCTTCGCGCTTGAGTGACAGCAGGTCTTTCACTGTGCGTTTATTGATTTCTTCCTGGAACGCATTGCGCACCACACGGGTGAGCTGCTGGGCACCGGCTTTTTCATCCAAGCCCACGTTACGGATGTACTGTGAGGGATCGGAGATGCGCCAACGCACATACCAGTCGATCACCATGCGTTGCTTTTCAGCGGTCAGCATGGGCTCGGAGTCCACGTTGTCCAGCGTCAGCAAACGCTTGTCGATGAAGTTAACGTTTTGAAACGGCGGCGGCAACTTGAAGTTCAAGCCGGGTTCGGTGATGACTTTTTTGATTTGCCCCAGCGAATACACCACGCCGTACTGACGCTGATCGACCACGAATATCGTGGAGCTGAATACCAGCAGGGCTAACAACAGGGTGGAAATGTAAAAACCGATTTTGTTCATGTCAATCTCACCTTAGCGTAAATCGCGGTCGCGTTGGCGGCTGTCGCGGCCACGGCTGTTGCTGTTGCTGTCATTGTTGGGCGCAACAGGCAGGTTGCTACTTGAGGTATTTGTGTTGTCGCTGTTGGCAGACATGGGGACGGTTGGCGCTTCAGCAGACGTGACACCGTTCATTTGCATGATTTTGTCCAGCGGCAAATACAACATATTCGAGCCTTGGCGGGATTCGACCAAGACCTTGGTGACGTTGCCGTAAATTTCTTTCATGGCATTGATGTAGAGCCGGTCGCGTGTGACTTGCGGGGCTTTCTGGTATTCGGCATAAAGAGAGCGGAAACGCTGTGCGTCACCTTGCGCCTGAGCGACGATGCGTGACTTGTAAGCATCCGCTTCCTGCTTGAGCCGGGAGGCTGAACCCACCGCACGTGGCACCACGTCATTGGCATAGGCTTCGGCTTCGTTTTTGGCGCGTTCACGTTCTTGGCCCGCTTTGAGCACATCGTCAAACGCGGCTTGCACTTGCTCGGGCGGGCGCACGCCGCCTTGCTGCAAATTGATACCCACCACTTCAATGCCCACGTTGTAGTGGTCCAAAATGGTTTGCATGATTTTGCGAACACGTGGCGCAATTTGTTCGCGGTCTTCCGACAAGGCCGCATCCATGCGCATTTTGCCGACCACTTCGCGCACCGCTGTTTCGGCGGCTTGCATCACTGCGTCGGTGGGGTTTTTGCTTTCAAACAAATAGGCGCGTGCATCGGTCAAGCGGTATTGCACGGCAAATTTGATTTCAACAATGTTTTCATCCTCGGTCAGCATGGCGGATTCGCGCAAACCGGTGGCTTTGATGATGGCATCGCGTCCAATGTCCAATGAACGGATTTGCGTGACAAACACCACTTCATGGCGTTGTATCGGATAAGGCATGCGCCAGTTGATACCGGCACCCACGGTGCTGTCGTAGCGGCCAAATTGGGTGATAACGGCTTGCTGCCCCTCTTGCACGATGAAAAAACCGGAGCCCATCCAAATCAGGAACGCAATGCCGCCCACGATGCCCAAACCCCACCCAGCGTTTTTAAACGGGCCTTGACCTCCGCCGGAGGGTGGGTTGTTGCCTGACCCATTGCCACCAAACAACTGACCGAGTTTGCGGTTCAAGTCGCGCCAGAGTTCGTCCAGATCGGGTGGCCCGTTGGATGAAGGAGGACGGCGATTGCCCTCAGGCGGTGGTGACTGGTTGCCGGGATCGGAGCCGTTGGACGCATTGTTCTGTTGGTCTTGTCCACGGCCCCAGCGGCCGTCGTTCAAATTGAACACCCCCAGCAATCGGTGCCATACAGCTAGGCATACCAAACGCATCCATTGAAGAAACCACACTAAGTGGCTTCTCACGTTTGTCTTGGGCAAAGCCCGGGTTTGTGTGTTCATGTGCAATCGGTCAAAAAATGATGCAAGTCGACATTGTGCCTAAAGCGGCAAAGGGTGGCTGAATCTTCATACAGGTTCTTCAGCCGAAACAAGGGTTAAAAGCGAATTGTCGTGCTGCTGGGCCTGGTCCAGCAGGCGCTGGCGCAGCAAATCCAGGTTCAAGCCAGTCTGGGCGCTGAGAAAAATACGCGGAATGGTGATGCCGTCCCACAGATACAAGTCTTGCATCAGGTGTGGCATTTGCTCAGTTGGCAGCGCATCGATTTTGTTGAACACCAGCCATTGCGGCACGGTATCCGCGCCAATGTCTTTGAGCACAGACATGACTTCATCGATTTGCTCCGGGTAGCCCGGGTGGGAAGCATCCACCACGTGCAACAGCAAATCGGCCGAAGTGGCTTCCTGCAAAGTGGCTTCAAACGCATCGACCAATCCGTGCGGTAAATCGCGGATAAAGCCCACGGTGTCAGAGAGTGACAGATGGCTGCCACCGCCCTGGTCATGCGGCAAATACAACTGACGGGTGGTGGTGTCCAGCGTGGCAAACAACTGGTCGGCTGCATAGGTACGGGCTTTGACCAAGGCGTTGAACAAAGTGGATTTGCCTGCATTGGTGTAACCAACCAACGAGACATTGAACACCTGGTTGCGCTGGCGTTGTTTGCGTTGGGTATTTCGTTGGCGCTTGACCTTGGACAGGCGCTCTTTGGTGCGTTTGATGGATTCGCCGATCATGCGGCGGTCCAACTCAATTTGTGTCTCACCCGGGCCGCCCCGGTTGCCGATACCGCCGCGTTGTCGCTCCAAGTGGGACCAACGCCTCACCAAACGGGTGCTGAGGTATTGCAACCTGGCCAACTCCACTTGCAATTTGCCCTCGTGACTGCGTGCACGCTGGGCGAAGATTTGCAAAATCAACATGGTGCGGTCATTCACAGGCATGCCCAG
>CANNRV010000200.1 GCA_947508145.1 Comamonadaceae bacterium | reverse complement strand
TCATAAAAAGCTTTCAGCGGACATTGCCTGCACCAACCGATGAACATCTTGTGTACTGTGTGACGCTGACAAAGTGATGCGCAGCCTCGCGGAGTTCACCGGCACAGTGGGCGCACGAATCGCGCTGATCCATATCCCTTGCGCCTTCAAATCGGCTGATGCCTGCAACACTGCTTGGTTGCTGCCAATCACCAGCGGCTGAATGGCAGTGCTTGACACCATGCGCTGCCAGTTGGCAGGAATGGGGGCGGTTGACAGTTGTTCAATCAAGGTTTGCAAATGCGCTCTGCGCCTGCGGCCTTCTTCACCGCTGATCAAACGCAAACTGGTCAACAAGGCATGCGCCAGTGCCGGGGCTGAAGCTGTGGTGTAGATATAAGGACGAGAACGCTGCACCATCCATTCAATGACATGTTCATGTGCTGCAATAAAAGCACCTGACACCCCAGCAGCCTTGCCCAGCGTGCCCATGTAAATCAACTGCGCTGAGCGCAAATTGAAATGCTCTAGGGCACCTGCGCCACTGTTGCCCAACACACCAAAGCCGTGCGCGTCATCTACCAGCAACCATGCGCCATGTTGTTCGCACAAGCTCAGTAAATCAGTCAAAGGCGCAATATCTCCGTCCATGCTGAACACGCCATCGGTCACCACCACCTTGGTGCCGCTCTGGCAAGAAGACAGTCGCAGTGATAAATCAGCGACATCCGCATGTCGGTACACCTGAAAAGGCTCGCGCGTCAAACGAATACCGTCAATCAAAGACGCATGGTTGAGCGCATCCGAAAAAAAAGTGATGTCGCCTTTGCTGCTATCGGCCAATGCAGTCAACACGCCCAGGTTCGCCATGTAACCGGTACTGACCGACAGCACCCGCACCGACGGCACAAAGGAAGAGAACATGATGGACAGCCATTCCTCTAAACGTTGGTGCGCCTGTGAATGCCCGCTGATCAAATGCGATGTCCCACTGCCTGCGCCATACAGCGATGCGCCTTCGCGCAAAGCTTCAACCACCAAAGGGTGGGCTGCCAGCCCCAAGTAATCGTTACTATTGAAGGCCAACAGCGCTTCACCATCTACCACCAAATGCGGCTGACAAACAGACTCGACATGACGCCTGACGCGTCGCAGACCTTGTGCATCCAAAGCGTTCAATTGCAGATTCAATGCTTCCAGCGGAGGGAAACTCATGCGCTCATCACCTCATCAAACACAGTGTGTAAGCGCTCGGCCAGCAAACGGGTGTCTGCATCGCTCAACACATAAGGCGGCATCACATAAACGGTTGTGCCAATAGGGCGCAACAGCAATTCATGCTTTAAAGCACTGGCGAAAAATCGTCGTGAAAACGTAGCGGCCAATTGCGGGTCGTCCACTTGCGCATCAAAGGCCCACATCATGCCTTGCTGCCTGAAGTGTTTCACCTTGGAATGTGTTGTTAATGGTCTGAGTGCAAGGCTCAACTTTTCTGCTCGCACCAAGTTACCAGCCAGCACATCGTCTTCTTCAAAAATTTGTAAAGTGGCCAGCGCTGCGCGGCAAGCCAAGGGGTTGCCGGTATAGGAATGCGAATGCAAAAAGCCGCGTGCCATGCTGTCGCTGTAAAACGATTGGTAAACATCGTCTCGCGTCATCACCAGTGACAAAGGCAGATAACCGCCGCTGATGCCTTTGGACAAACATAAAAAATCAGGCCAGATGCCTGCATGTTCGCAAGCGAAGAAACGACCGGTGCGGCCACAGCCCACCGCAATTTCATCCGCGATCAAATGCACATTGAACGCGGTGCACAAACGCCGCACCTCTTGCAAATACACCGGGCTGTGCATGGCCATACCCCCAGCACATTGCACCAAGGGCTCGATGATGACTGCGCTGATGTGCGCCGCACGTGCTTGCAACAACGTTTCCAATTCACGTGCGGCACGCAGCGCGACCTGGTCTGCGGTTTCACCGGGAAGCGCTTGCCTGGCATCCGGCGACATCAGGCAATGCGCGGGTTTGAGCAATGCGTCATACGCGTCGCGAAAGATAGGCACATCGGTCACACCCAAAGCGCCCACAGTCTCACCATGGTAACCGCCCTTTAAACACACGAACTCTTTTTTATCACCCAGGCCACGGTTGCGCCAGCTGTGAAAACTCATCTTCAACGCAATTTCAACCGCAGATGCACCGTCAGACGCATAAAAGCAATGTCCCAACGCGCCGTCAGTCAAGGCCGAGAGTTGCTCCGACAAAGCCACCACGGGCTCGTGCGTGAAACCGGCCAGCATGGCGTGCTCTAAGGTATCCAATTGCTGCTTTAAAGCGGCGTTAATGCGCGGGTTGGCATGACCGAATAAATTGACCCACCATGAGCTGATGGCATCCAAATAGCGATTGCCGTCGTGGTCGTACAGCCAAGGCCCGCTGCCGTGGTGAACCGCCACCAGTGGCACGGTTTCGTGGTGCTGCATTTGGGTACATGGGTGCCACACACTGTGCAAACTGCGTTGCACCAGTTGCGAAGATTGGGAATTCAGATCAAACCTCTTAAGAAAATAACAAACTGCTTGTTGATGAAGTGATTATCCAGTGCGTTGTCAGTCTTAGGGTAATTAGGGTCAGGTTCCAATTTCCCCCCAATTTCCCAACCCCTAATCAGCCCAAACCGCACTCCAATCACTTGCGAAATTATTTATTGCTATATTCAGTTTGTTTAGCCCTCTACCTATACCTCTTATGCCTACAGCAGTCACACAACAAGCCGTTCATTTCGTCAAACCCTTCAAACCCGCAGCCGCATCTGTTGAAACCTGGAGCCGCCAGTCGATTGAAGATTTATTCAATTTGCCTTTCAACGATTTGATGTTCAAGGCACAACAGATTCACCGCGAACATTTCAACCCGAACGAAGTGCAACTCTCCACCTTGTTATCCATCAAAACCGGCGGTTGCCCCGAAGACTGTGGCTATTGCCCGCAGTCTGTGCATTACGACACCGGCGTAGAAGCTTCCAAGATGCTGGATGTCGACGCTGTGAAAGCCGCTGCAATTGAAGCCAAAAAGAATGGTGCCAGCCGTTTTTGCATGGGCGCTGCATGGCGCGAGCCCAAAGACCGTGACATTGAAAAAGTCGCCGAACTCATACGCACAGTCAAAGACCTGAACATGGAAGCCTGTTGCACGCTGGGTATGTTGAGTGCATCACAAGCAGACACTTTGAAAGACGCAGGTCTGGACTATTACAACCACAACCTGGACACCGCGCCCGAATTGTATGGCGACATCATCAGCACGCGCGACTACCAAGAACGTTTAGACACCTTGGCGCATGTGCGCAGCGCTGGCATGAACGTATGCAGTGGCGGCATCGTCGGCATGGGCGAAAGCCGCGAGCAACGCGCGGGCTTGGTGCATCAACTCGCCAACCTGCAACCTTATCCCGAATCGGTGCCTATCAATAACTTGGTGCAAGTCGAAGGCACACCATTACACGGCACTGAGTCACTCGACTTGTTGGAGTTTGTGCGCACGATTGCAGTGGCCCGCATCACCATGCCGACGGCGCGTGTGCGTTTATCGGCCGGCCGCCAGCAAATGGGCGAAGCCATACAAGCGCTGTGTTTCATGGCCGGTGCCAACTCTATTTTTTACGGCGATAAATTGCTGACCACCGGCAACCCGGATTGGCAGCG
>CANNRV010000199.1 GCA_947508145.1 Comamonadaceae bacterium | reverse complement strand
AGCCGATCACGCCTCAGGCCGATTGCACCCAGGCTTGCTGACATTTTGGGCAGGTGATTTCCATGTGTTTGAAAAGCTTCACACGGCATTTTTGAGCACAACTTGGACAAGCAACCACTGCTTTGCCATCAGCAATTTGGGGGCGGTCAACCTGCACATCGCTCAAGACCACGGGTGCGCGCAAGTCATAAAACTGGCTGGCCTTGAAAGTGATCTGGTAGCCGGGGCGAGGCAAATCCACGCGCGCATAGTCGCCTTTTTGCACCACGATGTTGTGCAATTTGTCACCGATCAGGTTTTCGCCCAGGTACCAAGCGGTGGAATTAGGCGCTGCCAGCAATGCCAACAGACGCGGGTCTTCGCTGCGACGACTGGTCTCGCCCACCAGAAAACGCACCGCATCCAATTGGCTTTTCACCTCGTGCTCAGAAAAACTTTTGTAGGTATAAAAATAGTAGCCAAAGTACAGGCAGGCTTTTAAATCGTTGCCGAAGGAATACCACTTCAACACCAGCAGGCGCAGGGTATCGACAAAGTCAGCTGTGCTGGCATTGACGGCAATCACCTTGTCATTCACCATCGCCAACAACAGCAGATTGATCGAACTGGCCAGACCCGTGGTCTGGCGTATGCCCTGCGGTTGATTGAACATGTTTTTCTGTTCAATGCTTTGGTAGGCCACCGCCAGCGAGCGAAAAAACTCCGGCATCGCTGCGCTGACTTGCGGCAACAGTTGAAGAAAAGCGGCTTTGTCTTTTTGGCTGGAGCGGTAATTCTCAAACGGGTAGTCCATGCTCAGATTCCTAGCTTTCAGACAACTTGTCGATGATGCGCTTTTTCAGTTCGGTGAAGCTGTAGCTTTTGGTTTTGCCGTTGACGACATGTGAATAGTGGTTGGTCCAGCCCTGTTGAACTTTTAACTCTACGCCGAACAAATCACGGTACATCTGCATCAGGTGGAATTCATCCACTTTGTTGTTGTCCAAGTGCTTCAACACGGAGGCGTGTTTGCTGGTTTTTTTTGCGGCCGGGGGCGGTGGTGGCCCAGGCGTTGGCGGCTCTGGAGGCGGTGGCGCAGATGGAGCCGGGGGGGCCGTCGGTGCATCGGCAGTCTTCGATGACTCAGGCGCGGGCGCGGTTGTGGCGGCTTGCTTGTCGATGAATTTTTTCCAAGCCGCGTCATAGTCTTTGCGGCGCTTGGCATTGCACAGCACGGTATGCGCTTCGTTCAAATCCGTCATGATCTCGGTGAACAAATCTTTTTTATCCGGATGCTTATCCGGATGGTATTTTTGGGCCAACGCTTTGTAAGAGGCCTTGATCACCTCGGGCTCAGCCTCAGGCAAGAGGCCCAGCACTTTGTATAAATCCTTCATGGCTTAGCCCGCCAGCGCATGAAAACTCAAGTCCTTTACACCGGCCTTTTCAAAATAGGCTTTCCAAAAATCAATCAAGGAAGGATTCAATGTTCTCGGGCTGCTGTTGACCAAATGAATTTCCACTTTCACATGGTTGAAATTCACAAACAATTTGGAGGCGCTGTAACCGGACGCGTAGCCCTCAAAGCTCACCGGTTTGCCGTACATGGTTAAGGCTTTGCTGTTTTGCAGCATGTCTGAGAGCACATACAACACCACTTCGCCTTTGACATGCTGCTTTTGAATCGAGTTCAGGTTCACCAATTGCAGCATTTCAAGTATGGGCGATTCATTGGCCGGCTGCGATTCCATCATGCCCTGCGTGATGGCCAGCATGGGCTCAATGAAATGCTTGAGGTATTGCTGCTTCAAGGCTTTCAAATTGGCAGTGAGCTGGCTTTGTTCTTGACCATCGCCGGGGTTACACAGCTCAAACAATGGCGCAGTGTTGGCTTTGAAATCGTCCCCCAGCACATACACAGACAGCAAATAACCGGGCGGTGTGTCCTCGACCAATTGCTTGATGAAAATATCCAGTGAGGTTTTTTGTGCCAGATTGAACGGATCAGTGCGGTCAATCAGCAGCACGCGTTGACCCAAAGGTCCGTCTGCGGGGCACAGGCTGACCGGGTCAAGCCCGGGCTTGCGCTGGCTGGACCACCAGTAACCGCCGCCCAGTCCTGCGATCACCACGCACATGAAAAACACGCTCAGCAAAATATTGTTGCGGGTTTTACGTTTTTGCTGTCTGGTTTGTCTGGCCATGGAAAACAGTTCAGTGGTATTTCAAGTGGTTCAAACGCGAAATACATTGCTCGTAAAGGTTGTACACCTTCTCGCGTTGGTCTTTGACCGTGTTTTCATATGCGCGGATATCTTGTTCAATTTTGCTGATCAGCGTTTGTTCTGCATCCGTGCTCATTCGCGGCATATTGACCGGGTCCAGCGAGGGCAGCGAATCAAAATACCCGGGACGCAGTCCGTCGTCGCGGGCAATCTCGTTTTCCATGCGGAACTTGCGCAATACCGCATACAACACCACTTCCGACTGGGTGAGTTGGTCAGCGAATTCACGCTGCAATGCTTCTTTTTGCAACACCAGCTTGCGCAATGAGGCGATCAATTCATGCAAGTTTTTGAAACTCTGGTTGATCAAATCCAGTTTGTCCTGCTTCAGGTCTTCGAGCTCTTCGCGTATTTCTTCAAATTCAGATTCAAACTCATCGCGGGTGCTGTTGCAGCGTCGGACCACCGCGCCGTAACCGGGGTAGATGTCATCAATCGTTAAGCCATCAAACACCGATGCAATGGCAAAGCCCAGAGACATGGCAACTAAAAACCAGGACACCAGGTCATTCAGTCCCAAAAATTGGGTTTGCATCACTGCCCAGGCATCTTTGGTCGGACTGGCTGACCCGGCCATCAATTGTTCGCGAATGTGGCCGATAGACATGGCCACCATCACCATGAAACAGGCAGTGAAGATGAGCGACACCACGCCAAACACCTTGCCTGCTATGGGCTTGCTGATCAACCAAGGCAAAGCGTATTTGCCCAGGAAAAAACAACCCACCACATTGATGGCGGCCAGCAATGCGGCGTACACAAAACCGCCGATCAATCCCGAGCTGAGGCCCTCGGCAAAGAAGTTCGCGTTCAACACGCCTTCAATCACCACCAAAAACACCAACACCGAATAGCGCAGTATCAGGCCGGAAGAACTCGGGTAATTGGCTTCACGTTCTAAGCCATTTTTCTTTTTAAACAGTTCCAATTCTTTGAAACGGGTCATGGCGTTGTAAGCCAGTTTTTTCAGCCAAGCACCTTGCTCGTCCATCAACTTGCGGGTCTGACGTTCGAACTCGGCGTTCAGCACATCCAATTGCATGGATTGATGAGACAGCTCGTGGTGCAGTACTTTGGCGTTGATCTCGTCAGTGCGTCGCAAATACTCACGCTGCGCTGCGTCGCGCAGTTGGTTCAAATGCTCGACCACGTCGAGTTCCAAACGGGTAGGTTTTTTTTCGTGAAACGCCGGCAAGCCCAACTTGGCCATTCGACGCGCCTCTTTCACCAAATGAAACTTTTCAACTATTGAATCTATTTCTATGCTGAGGTTTTCAACCGCAGGTTTGCGTCTTTTGAACCAACCAGTCAACCAATCCATGACCCGCATGCAACAACCTCAATTCATACTTGTCATTGAAAAAAACCGAACACGGCTTGGACCTGTTCCCGGATTGGCTTGGACCCGGCGATTTACGTGAAGTGCCACTGTTAACTGCTT
>CANNRV010000198.1 GCA_947508145.1 Comamonadaceae bacterium | reverse complement strand
GCGGCTGCCAGTGTCACAGCACCGGAATTTCAACTCTGTAATGAAGTGACGGTCGCTGCTTATCTCAATTTCATCAAGACGGTCATTGAAGTGGGACGTAATGATGTGCAACCTGACTACAGCGGTGACTATGCGCTGGCAAAAAATGCGACACAGTTAGTCGAGCGCTATTCCCTGCTCTTAACCGCCTCGGCTTTACCGGAGGACAAGAAAAAAATCATTTCCGACGCCATCTCGAACATCACGACATCGCGTCCTGTTCCATCCCAAAACACCACTTACACCGCTGAAATGGATCGCATCAAAGCCACCATTTTCTTGATCATGGCCACGCCTGAATACATGGTGCTGAAATGAATTCATCTGCGCACATCAGTCAACTGGACAGCATTCAACGCCGCGAATTTTTAAAACGCGCGACTGCACTGAGCATGGCAGGCAGTGCTGCTCCATTTGCCTTGAGCCTGTCCGCCATGGGCGAAGCCGCCGCCGCAAATGCCACTGACTACAAAGCCTTGGTGTGCATTTTTTTATACGGCGGCAATGATCATGACAACACCTGCATCCCTTACGACGATGCCAGCCATGCGATTTACAAGTCTTTTCGCGATGTAGGCGATGATGTCAGTAATCGTATTTACTTGGACAAAAACTCAACAAGCGTTAGCAACCGTCTTGTGCCTTTAAGCGCCCTCACCAACGGGCGGCAGTATGCATTTCAACCCGCCATGAGCGATCTGGCCAGTTTGTTTGAATCGAAAAAACTGGGGGTGATGCTCAACGTTGGCCCCCTGGTCAAACCAACCAACAAAGACCAGTTCAACGCTGCAAAACCAGGTGATTTGCCACCCAAATTGTTTTCGCACAATGACCAGTTCAGCTTGTGGCAATCCGGCACCTTGAATGGCGTGGAAGGCACGACCAAAGGCTGGGGCGGCAGGCTTGGGGATATTTTTCTGCGCAACAGCGGCCTCAATCAAAATGCCCATTTCACCTGTATCAATGCCAATAGCAACGCTGTATTTTTAGCCGGGTCCAATGTGTTTTCATACCAAGTCACAGGCAGCGGCCCCATACCCATCAGTAGCGTTGGGAACGATAACAGCGTGTATGGCTCCACCTATTGCAAAACCGCATTGCGGTCCTTGTTGAAACCCGGCACAACACCTTCCCATTGGATGGAAAAGGAATGGGCACGCGTGGTGTCAAGCTCTATTGATAACCAAAAGAATGCCAGCGAAGGCATTGCCAATTTCTCTTCCATAGATGCGTTATTCAAATATGACACCTTGTCCGCACAAATGAACATCATCGCCAAACTGATTGGTGCGGCTGCCACAACAGGCAGTGCATTAGGCGTCAAACGTCAGGTGTTTTTTGCTGCGCTGGGCGGTTTTGATTTGCACGACAACCTCATGGCCAACCACAGCGGCTTGCTACAAAAACTCAACGATGCCATGAGCAGTTTTTACACTGCCACCGAGCAACTGGGTATTGCCAGCCAGGTAACCACCTTCACTGCTTCCGACTTCGGACGCACCTTGGCATCCAATGGCGACGGTTCAGACCACGGCTGGGGCAGCCACCACATGGTGATGGGCGGCGCGGTTGATGGCGGAAAGTTTTGGGGCACTGCACCGCAGTTGTCAGACAACGGCCCCGACTCTGTGGGCCAAGGTCGCTTATTGCCTTCCACCTCGGTCGATGAATTCGCTGGCACGCTGGCACGCTGGTTGGGTGTGAGTGATGCTGATCTGTCCAGCGTGCTTCCCAATATCAATCAATTCGCAAACCGTGCGGCACCGGCCATTTTCAAAACTACGGGTTGACCCTTGCAAGTCATTGGCGGCTTGGCTTAAATAAAACACAAGCTTGCGACGCTCAGAGGGTTTACGATGATTGTGATGCCTTGAAAAAAGTTGAACATACGCCCTGTTATCGCTTGTGCAACTCCCTTCAATCAAGGAAACAGAATGAAACCCACTACCACCCAAGTCGAATCCCAAACCGTCGAAACCACGGTTGAAAAACCCCAATCCCTGGCACGTCGCGGCTTCTTAGCCAGCGCTGCCGCCGGTGTGGCAGCAGCCACCGCCACCGCAGCAAGCGCTGATGACAAATTCCAGCAAGGCCGCGACTGGACCGGTAACCACCCTGTGACTTACCCAGAGCCAGCATTTGAAGTGATGGACAAGCGTTTCAGTGGCCGCCAAGGCAATGCCACATTGCAACGCATTTGGCACGGCCAAGGCCACGACGCAGCGCTGTGGTGCGAAGGCCCGGTGTGGATGGGTGACTGGGGCTGTTTGCTGTGGAGCGACATTCCTAACAACCGCGTTTTGCGCTGGAACGAAGAAAACGGCGCTGTCAGCACTTTCCAGTCTGACTCAGGCTACTCCAACGGCCACAGCCGTGACACACAAGGTCGTTTGATCGCCATGGAACACGACACACGCCGTGTTCGTCGTCGCAACTATGACGGCACATGGACAGTTTTGTGCGACAGCTTCGACGGCAAAAAACTCAATGCGCCAAACGATGCAGCCACCACACCTGACGGTTCCATCTACTTCACCGACCCTGGCTACGGCATCATGGGCCCGTACGAAGGCCACAAGGCCGAGTTCGAGCTGCCCACACGCGTGTACCGCATCGCGCCGGACGGTAAAGTTACCGTGGCAGCTGAAGGCCCAATGCGTCGTCCTAACGGCATTTGCTTCTCACCTGACTTCAAGAAGTGCTACGTGGTTGACACCGGCGCCACAGACGGCCCAGGCAACCCAGCCAACATCATCGTGTTTGATGTGAAAGACCAAAAACTCAGCAACCCCAAAGTGTTCGCCGATTTCGCACCTGGCTTCACCGACGGTATCCGCTGCGACACCGACGGTAACGTGTGGTGCGGTTGGGGCTGGGGCGGCATGCAAACCAATGGCGTGCGCGTCCATCACCCCGATGGCACTTTGCTGGCTTTCCTGCACACACCTGAAGTCATTGCCAACCTGACCTTCGGCGGCACCAAGCGCAACCGTTTGTTCATGACAGGTTCTACTTCCATTTACGCCCTGTACGTGAATGCACAAGGCCACGCTCTGAGCTGATACCCTTCAGTCCAAAGGTTCTCCAAGTTAAACCGCAGTGCTTGCACTGCGGTTTTTTTTCGTCTGAGCTGTTGAACGCAGTCAAGGCTGTGGGCCCTGAGACCCTGAACCCATGCTATCCGTCACACGTAACGCTGCGAGTCAATTGACAGACAATGCCTGCCATGCACACCACCCACGCCACACCTGACAAGGATGCCATCGCCTTGCTGCCCGCATTTGAGCGACTGGGTTTGCAACAGATTCAACTGGTCAGCACTGCGCTTCAAGCCCGGCAAGCCCGCGAGCAATTGCGGCAACACCGCGCATGGGGTTTTGACACCGAGTCCAAACCCACGTTCAAAGTGGGTGAGGTATCAGACGGCCCCCATATTGTTCAACTGGCCACCGCCGATCGTGCCTGGGTGATTCAGTTGCACGACCCCGAATGCCGCGCCGTGGCCGCTGAATTGCTGGGCCATGCAGGCATAGTCAAAGCCGGGTTTGGTTTAGGCGACGATCGCAAACGCATCATCCACAAACTGGGCGTAGACCCAGCTGACATGCTGGAGCTAAACACGGTGTTTCGCGAACGCGGTTACCGCAAAGACATGGGTGTCAAAGG
>CANNRV010000197.1 GCA_947508145.1 Comamonadaceae bacterium | reverse complement strand
TGAAGCGAGGATGCAAACACCTGTTCCCAATGGGCTCTGGAGTCCGGGCTGTCTAAACAACAGTCCACAATGCACCAGCCATCCACGCCATTGAAGTGATCGCGCAACAACCATAAATTGATGTGATTGAGGGCAAACGGCAGCGCCATGCGAACCCAGAAAACACCGGGGGCCAATGCCAGCACCGTGCCGTTGTCGGGCAGTTGGTCGCCCAGCGGGTAGTGCAATTCTTTTTCTAACAAGTTCATCCGGCGGTATTTTGCTTGATAATTGACGTTTACGTAAACGTTAATTGAATTTCACTGTCCACATGGCGACGCAATTCACGATCCGAGACCTGGCCAAAGAATTTGATTTGACCACCCGTGCCATTCGTTTTTACGAGGACATGGGTTTATTGCGCCCCGAGCGCCACGGCCCCGGTGGCAGAAACCGGATTTACAGCGCCCGCGAACGCGCACGTTTGCGTTTGACCTTGCGTGCCAAGCGTCTCGGTTTGTCCTTGATGGAGGCCAAAGACATCATTGACATGTACGACAGTCCGCGTGACACCGTGCCGCAGTTGAAAAAATTCATCGCCGTGCTGGCCGAACACCGGCAACAACTTGAAAACCAGATGCGCGAAATCCAAGCCAATCTGGACGAGGTCAAGCAACACGAAAAAGAGGCCAGACAATTGATGTCAAAACACAGTGCAAAGGCTTGAATTGACCATGCAACACCAACTCGATTCACTCTTCAATAACAACCGGGCCTGGGCCGAGCGCATGAGCTTGGAGCGCCCCGGTTTTTTTGAAAAACTGGCGAAGCAGCAATCTCCCAAATACCTGTGGATCGGGTGTTCAGACAGCCGGGTGCCCGCCAATGAAATCATCGGCCTGGACCCGGGCGAGGTGTTTGTGCACCGCAATGTGGCCAATCTGGTGGTGCACTCTGATTTGAATGCCTTATCAGTCATTCAATTTGCTGTTGAGCATTTGCGGGTTGAACACATCATGGTGGTCGGACATTACGGCTGCGGCGGTGTACAGGCGGCGGCACGTGGTTTGCGCATCGGCTTGGCAGACAACTGGTTAAGGCATGTGCAGGACGTGCATTTGCGCCACAGGCAACGTCTCAACCATTTGCCTCAGCAAGAAATGGAAGCGGTATTGTGTGAAATGAATGTGATCGAGCAAGTCGGCAACGTGGCTTTGTCCAATGTGTTGCAAGACGCTTGGGCACGCGGTCAAAAACTCAGCGTGCACGGTTGGGTCTACGGCTTGAAAGACGGACTTGTCAAAGATTTGCAAGTGACCATGAGCCATTCGGAAGAAGTGGTGGAAGTCTTCCGCAACGGTTTCAAGCGCTATCCGCGCGAAAGCAGTTAAGGCTGGGCAGACATGTTTCCTCAACGACTCGACTCCACCGTGGCCTATGGCATTGCGCAGGCCATGATGGATGGCTTTAACCGCCATTACCAATTGTTCAGAGAAGAATCCGCCAAAGCCAAGCAGCGTTTTGAAATGCAAGACTGGCGCGGTCAGCAAGTGGCGCAGCGTGAGCGCATCGAGTTTTACGATATCCGGGTGAAAGAATGCTCGGCCCGTTTAGAAACAGAATTTCAAGCGGCAGAACAATCGCCAGACGTCTGGCAGCAAGTCAAGTTGCATTACATCGGTTTGCTGGTTGACCATTTCCAGCCCGAGTTGGCCGAGACATTTTTCAACTCGGTGACCACCAAAATTCTGGACCGCAGTTATTTCCAGAATGAATTTATTTTTGTACGTCCTGCTGTCAGCACCGAATACATAGAGAGTGACGATCCGCTGGCTGTGCCCACCTACAAGGCGTGGTACCCGGGTGCAGACAACTTGTCAGACGTGATCACCCAAATGGTCTTGCATTTCGATTTGCACTGCCCGTTTGCCGATTTACAGCGCGATGTGGCCGATGTTTTGCGCAATGTCCACGCCAGGCTGGAACAAACCCGTTTGCGGGCCAACTTCCAAATTCAAGTGCTGTCGAATCTGTTTTACCGCAACAAAGCCGCTTACATCGTCGGTAAGGTGATCAACGGCTTTGTAGAAATTCCGTTTGCCTTACCGATATTGCACAACCACAAAGGCCAGTTGGTGATTGATGCGGCCTTGTTCGGCGAAGACGATTTTTTGATGTTGTTCAGTTTTGCACGCGCTTACTTTCTGGTCGACATGGACATACCGTCGGCCTATGTGCAGTTTTTGCGCAGCCTGATGCCGCGCAAACCGCGTGCTGAAATTTACAACGCATTGGGTTTGGCCAAGCAGGGCAAAACGCTGTTTTACCGCGACCTGCTCTACCACCAGCGCCACAGCACCGATAAATTCCGCATCGCCCCCGGCATCAAAGGCATGGTCATGCTGGTGTTTGACCAGCCGTCATTTCCGTTTGTGTTCAAGGTCATCAAAGATTTTTACCCTCCGCAAAAAGACACGACGCGTGAACAAATCCAGGGCAAATACCTGTTGGTGAAACAGCATGACCGGGTCGGGCGCATGGCAGACACGTTGGAATACAGCAATGTGGCTTTCCCGCGCGAGCGTTTTGAAGACGAATTGATTGCTGAAATTCAAAAATTCGCACCCAGTCAAATCGAAATCAACGTCCGCCCCGACAACGGCAGACAAGAAGTGGTGATCAAACACGCCTACATTGAACGGCGCATGATTCCTTTGAATATTTATTTGCAGGAATCGTTTGATGTTGGGCTGGACGAGCCGCATGCCAAAGCGCAAATGGAACGCGCGGTGATTGAGTACGGTAATGCCATCAAAGACCTGGTGGCGGCCAATATTTTTCCGGGTGACATGTTGTGGAAAAACTTCGGCATCACCCGCCACGGCAAAGTGGTGTTTTACGACTACGACGAGATTGAGTACATCACCGATTGCAATTTCCGTCGGGTGCCGCCGCCGCGCAACGAAGAAGACGAGATGTCCGGCGAGATTTGGTACCACGTCGGCCCGCGCGATGTGTTTCCTGAAACCTTTGGCCCGTTCTTGCTGGGCAACCCTGCGGTGCGTGAGGTGTTCATGAAGCACCATGCGGATTTGCTGGACGCGGGTTTTTGGCAAGGGCACAAAGAAAAAATCAGCCAAGGCCATGTGCATGATGTGTTTCCGTATGAAGCAGATAAACGGTTTGTGGTTCAGCGTGCTGCCTTGAGCCCATCAGTGTGAGTTTTTTTGAGGAGTTAGTTATGTCAGATCCCATCGTCATCGTCAGTGCTGCCCGCACCCCTATGGGCAGTTTTCAAGGCGATTTTTCTTCTTTGTCCGCCCATGATCTGGGCGGCGTGGCGATTGCCGCCGCAGTGGCCCGCGCCGGTATTGCGCCGGATGCGATCACCGAGGTTTTGTTTGGCAATTGTTTGATGGCCGGCCAGGGCCAAGCCCCGGCGCGTCAGGCGGCATTCAAAGGCGGCTTGCCTAAAAGTGCAGGCGCGGTCACCTTGTCCAAGATGTGCGGCTCGGGCATGCGTGCAGCCATGTTCGCGCACGACATATTGAGCGCTGGCTCACAAGATGTGATGGTGGCAGGCGGCATGGAGAGCATGACGAATGCACCGTATTTGATGTTGAAAGGCCGTGGCGGTTACCGCATGGGCCACGACAAAATTTATGACCACATGATGTTGGACGGCTTGGAAGATGCGTATGAAGCCGGCCGCTCCATGGGCACCTTCGGCGAAGATTGCGC
>CANNRV010000196.1 GCA_947508145.1 Comamonadaceae bacterium | reverse complement strand
TTCAGCTATTACTTGATGAAAGGCATGGAAGGTGATGCTGACCTGAACAAAGATGGAAAAATTACTGTAGGCGAGATGCAGGAGTATTTGACTGACATGGTTGGCCGGCAAGCAATGGGTATGAACCGTAAACAGCAACCGCAACTGTTTGGAGATGCGGCAAGAGTTTTGGTGGGTAGGTAAAGGTGTAAAGGGCAAGGTAATGTCAAAGTTTTTAAGATTTGTTTCTGTTTGTTTGTTTTTAGCGCCGATTGCTTCTCATGCAATCAATAATTTTTCGCTTCGCTGCCAAATTAGACCTTGGACAGAAAAGCAGAAAATTGATCCTTTTTTTCCAACTAATGAAATAGCGTCTTTTCTTGTTGAAAATAATAATCTTGTAATGACAGATCTACACGCTGATATTGGTAGAAAAACTCCAATGCCTTGGTCTTCAAGTAATGAAAATGCTCATATATTTTCTGAAGGACCTAATTCAATCATATTGAACCGGTCAACCCTGGATTTGGAAATCTATTTATCGTCCAAATTGGATATGTCGTTTAAATGCCGTCAAACGGACTATCCTTCTGACTTAAAAGCCATACAAGATCTATGGAATAAATGGAAAGCAAAAAATCCTCAAAGGCTATAACAATATTCCAACTAAACGTAATTGTTTTAGAAATATTGGGTTGAGGCGCTGCCTGCAATTCCGCAAGCCACCCGACCGCTTTGCTGAATTTTCACCACCACAGGGCTGAGAAAGCCGCGTTAAGCCGCAACTGGACAGCATAAATGCTTGATTTGAAAGACGTATATGAGTAAGAAGGAAGGTTGACGAGCCTTGACCCCGGCACTGGCTCCACAGTTAGGGCTGCTTGGTTCCCCACCTGACCCGGTTGGCCGCTTTACCATGCGGGAAGGCCCGTCAGTTCAAATTGTACGCCCCGTAGAATGCCTTCCATGTCTTATCTGGTGCTCGCCCGCAAATACCGTCCCAAAACTTTCGAACAGCTGGTGGGTCAATCGCATGTTGTGCAAGCGCTCACCAATGCCTTGCGTTCGCAGCGTCTGCACCACGCCTATTTATTCACCGGCACACGCGGTGTCGGCAAAACCACGGTGTCGCGCATTTTGGCCAAGTCGCTCAATTGCGAGACCGGCATCACCGACCAGCCCTGCGGTGTCTGCGCTGCTTGCACCGACATTGATGCCGGCCATTTTGTCGACTACACCGAACTCGATGCGGCCTCCAACCGCAGTGTGGATGAAATCCAGCAGTTGCTAGAGCAGGCGGTGTACAAGCCGGTGCAAGGTCGCTTCAAGGTGTTCATGATTGACGAGGTGCACATGCTCACCAACACCGCATTCAATGCGATGTTGAAAACCCTGGAAGAGCCGCCTGACTATTTGAAATTCGTGCTGGCCACCACCGACCCGCACAAAGTGCCTGTCACGGTGTTATCGCGTTGTTTGCAATTCAATCTGCGCCCAATGGCAGCCGAAACCATTGTGGAGCATTTGCAGCAGGTGTTGCCCGCCGAAAGCATCAGCGCTGACACCCAGGCCTTGCGCCTGATCGCCCGGGCAGCACGCGGTTCCATGCGCGATGCCTTGTCGCTCACCGATCAAGCCATTGCCTTTGGCAACGGCCAGCTTCAGGAAGCCACGGTGCGTGACATGCTGGGCAGCGTTGACACCGGCCATGTGTTCGCCCTGTTGCAAGCCTTGGCCGATGGCGATGGCCTCACCGTGGTGCAAACCTGCGAGCAATTGCGTGCAGCCGGTTTGTCCGCCAGCTCCATGTTGGAAGAGATGTGCTTGGTGCTGCAACGCATGGCGGTCAACCAGTCGATCGGCGGCAACCATCAGGCCAGCGCCGACCCGGACCCGGACGCGCTGCGCATCGCGGCCTTGTCTGAACACATGCCCGCAGATGAAACCCAGTTGCTTTACAGCCTGTGCCTGCACGGTCGCGCCGAGCTGGGGCTGGCCCCGGATGAATACGCCGGACTGACCATGGTGTTGTTGCGATTGCTGGCTTTCAAAACAGACGCATCGGCGGAAAAAAAAACACTGAAAACAGCTGACCCTGCAGCGGTGACACCGGCACAGCCCGCGCCAGCGGCTGAATTCAAGGCCCCTGTTCAAGCCCGCGCCGTGCAAGCCCAAGCCGTGCAAGCTGCGTCCGTCAGCACCCCTGCCGCTGATAGAAGCATCCCTGCCGCTGCCAGACCCGCCCACGTGGAACAAGCCAGCCCTGTGTTGGCCGCTCCTGCACCAGCCCATGAAGCAGTTGTGGCCACGGTGGCGCAGGCTGAGCCAATTCCGCCAAGCGAAGCAGACACGGCGCTGGGCGAATTTTGGTATCAACTGGTGCAGCAGCTGTCTCAAGCACAAACCATTCAAGCCATGACCCGTGAGCTGGCCATGCAATCGCAATTGGTCAGCAAGCAAGACACGCAATGGGTGCTGCGAGCCGAACGAGAATCGCTAAGTTCTGCGGCCAACGTCGAACGCTTGCAAACCGCATTGCAAGCGCATGGTCACGCGGTTCAACTGCAAGTGCAGTCTGGCGCAGTCAGCGATTCACCCGCCAAGCGCATCGCGCAACAGCAGCAGCAGCGCTTGCAGCAGGCCGAGCAAGCGGTCATGAGCCACCCGTTCGTGCAACAGCTGATGCAATCGTTTGACGCGAAAATCGTTCCCGGATCCATCAAACCTTTATCCCTATGAAAGAAGCACATGTTTAACAAAGGCCAACTCGCCGGACTCATGAAACAAGCCCAGGCAATGCAGGAAAACCTGAAAAAAGCGCAAGAGGAACTGGCCTTCATTGAAGTCACCGGTGAATCCGGCTCCGGTATGGTGAAGGTGCTGATGACCTGTAAACACCAGGTCAAGCGGGTCACCATCGATCCGTCATTGCTGGCTGATGACAAAGACATGCTGGAAGACCTGATTGCTGCTGCATTCAATGATGCCGCCCGCAAAGCCGAAGAGGCCACAGAAGCCAAAATGGGCAAGTTGACCGGCGGCATGCCCGGTTTGCCCGGCGGCTTGAAGCTGCCGTTTTAATGCGCGACCACAGCGCCTTAGACGCGCTGGTGCAGGCCTTGAAACGCCTGCCCGGTGTGGGACAACGTTCAGCGGCGCGCATGGCGTTTCATTTGCTGCAACATGACCGCGAGGGCGCTATGTTGTTGTCGCAAACCTTGAGCAACGCGGTGGCCGCAGTGCGCCATTGCCAGCGTTGCCACACCTTGACCGAATTCGAGGTGTGCGGCACTTGCCAGGACACGGGCCGGGATGTCACCCGTTTGTGCGTGGTGGAAACACCGTCTGACCAATCGGCGGTTGAACGCACCTTGGCTTACCACGGCATGTACTTTGTGTTGATGGGCAAACTCAATCCCATTGAAGGCACCGGCCCGGCTGATATCGGCATGCAAAAACTGATTGAGCGGGCTTGCGACGGTGTGGTGCAGGAAATCATTTTGGCCACCAACTTCACTGCGCAAGGCGAAGCCACAGCGCATGCGCTGAGTGAAATTTTTAAGCGAAAAGGCCTGGCGGTCACTCGCTTGGCGCGCGGTGTGCCTGTGGGCAGCGAGTTGGAATTTGTGGACCTGGGCACCATTGCCCACGCCTTGGTGGACAGACGAAGCACTTAGTGCTCATCTCGGGGTTTCACCAAGGGGGAAGCTACCGATGACACTGTCAGCGCTTGCACCTAAGCTG
>CANNRV010000195.1 GCA_947508145.1 Comamonadaceae bacterium | reverse complement strand
ATCATGCGCTCAGGCTCAGGCAAGCGCACCTGTTGCATGATCTGCAACACGGCTTCGCGGCGTTGCGACAGGGGCCAGTCGGTGTGACAGCGCAGCACTTCATCAATTTGTTCACCGCAGCGCATCACCGGGTTCAATGCAGTCATAGGCTCTTGAAACACCATGCCCATGGCGCGCCCGCGTAATGCACGCAAACGTGTTTCGCCTGCATCCAACAGCGATTCGTTTTGCAACATCACACTGCCTGAACTGACGCGCAATTCACGTGCCAGCAATCCCATGACCGCCATGGCCAACACCGATTTGCCGGAGCCGGATTCGCCCACCACACACACGGTTTCACCCGCGTTCAGGTGGAGAGAAATATGTTGCAAAGCATGGCTGCGGTCTGCGCCAAGTGGCAAGGCCACCGCCAGGTTGTTCACGGACAAAACAGGTGTATTCATCATCCGACCCGCTTCGCGAATTTCGGGTCAAGCACATCACGTAAACCGTCGCCCAGTAAATTGATGGCCAACACGGTCGGCACTAAAAACAAAGCGGGGAACAAGACATTGCCCGGTTGCATGCTGAATTGCACACGGCCCTCGGCCATGATGTTGCCCCAGGTCGGGACATCCGGCGGCAAACCCAGTCCCAGAAAACTCAGAATCGCTTCGGTCAGCACCGCAGACGCGGCCACAAAGGTGCCTTGCACCAACAGCGGTGCCATGGCGTTGGGCAGGATATGTCGCCACAAAATCACTGCGGTTGGTGTGGCCAAAGCACGCGCGGCTTCCACATAGGCTTCTTCGCGCAAACTCAGCACCAGCGAGCGCACCAAACGTGTGACACGCGGCACCTCGGGAATGGCAATCGCCACCACCACCGTCGCCACATTCGCTCCCAACACTGCCACCAAGGCAATTGCCAGCAACACCGCAGGTATCGCCATCAAGCCGTCCATGAAGCGCATCAACACCGTGTCCACACGGCGGAAATAACCGGCCAGCATGCCGCACAAACCACCCAATGACAAAGCCAGCAAAGAGGTGCAAATACCAACCACCAGCGAGATGCGCCCGCCATACATCACACGGCTGTAGACATCGCGACCGAAGTTGTCTGTGCCCAGCCAAAACGTGTGTTGCACCACGCTGCCATCGGGCAAATTGAATGCGCCGCTTTTACCGGCAGGCTGGTTGATGACAGCGGAATCCATGGCCGCCGGGTCTACCGTGCCCAACCAAGGCGCGGCCAGCGACAACAGCAACACCAACAACAACACCGCCGCACCGAAGCGTACCGAACCGTGGTCCCATAAACGTTGATTGAGCGTGGCCATCAGTGGCGAATCCTCGGGTCAAGCCAGACGTAACTGGTGTCTACCAATAAGTTGATCAATACATAGCTGAGCGAGAACAACAGCACCAAACCTTGTATCACGGGAAAGTCGCGGTTCAAAACCGCATCTACCGTGAGCGAACCTAAGCCGGGAATCGCAAACACGGTTTCGGTGACCACCACACCACCTATCAGCAAGGCCACACCAATACCGACCACGGTGACGATAGGCACGGCTGCATTCGCCAATGCATGTCGTATCAACACTGTGCTTTCAGCCAAACCTTTGGCGCGCGCAGTGCGGATGAAATCTTCTTGCAAAGCCTCTGACACACTGGCGCGGGTGATGCGTGCAATCAAAGCCACGTACACGGTGGACAAGGTGAGCCAGGGCAAGATGAGTTGGCGCATCCACGCCCACACGCCTTGCGACTGCACACCCGTGATCGGCTTATAGCCTTGTACCGGCAGCCATTGCAATTGCATGGCGAACACATAAATCAACAGGTAAGCGATGACAAACACCGGCACCGAAAAACCGGCCACTGAAAACGCTGACAACCCCCGGTCTAACCAACCGCCCATGCGCCACGCAGCCAGACTGCCCAGTGGCACGGCGATACACACGGCCAGCAACACCGTGCCCAAAGCCAGCGACAAGGTAGGTTCGACGCGTTGCGCCACCAATGCTGTGACCGGTTTGCTGAGGTAATACGAATAACCCAGATCGCCTTGCAACACCTGGCCCAGCCACAACACGTATTGCGCGGCTATGGGTTTGTCCAAGCCCATGTGGGCGCGTATGTTGGCAATGTCTTCGCTGGTGGCGTTATTGCCTGCAATCACCGCTGCAGGGTCACCGGGTGCGAGCCGCAACATGAAAAACACCAGCAGCGACACCACCAGCAACACAGGCAGCACCGCCAGCAGGCGGCGTATCAAAAAGGATCCCATGTCAGCGCTTGGCCAGCCCCCACATCACCGGAATGCCAGGCGTTTGTATCAAGCCGCTGACGTTATTGCGCAGCACGGTCGGGTTTCGGTATTCACCCAATGGCACAAACGAAGCTGTTTCAAACACCACAGATTGAATCTCAGAAGCGATTTTTTTCTGCTCGGCACCTTCATGGGCGCGTGCAAATTTGGCTTTCAATTCTTCTATGCGTGGTTCATCTTGCCAACCGAACCACCCTGTTGCACCTTTGGCGTTCAACATGGCGCTGGTGAGCGGGCTGTCAATATCGCCCGAGCCCCAGGTGGTGAAAAACATGTTCCAGCCGCCTTGGTTGGGCGGGTCTTTTTTGGCGCGGCGTGCCACCAGAGAAGCCCAGTCCATTTGTTGCAAATCCACTTTGAAACCTGCGGCTTCCAACTGCTGTTTGGCCACCAGCGGCAGCTTGGTGATGGCCGACAAATCGGTAGGGCGCATCATCACTATTGGCGTGCCGTCGTAACCGGCTTCTTTCAACAGCTCACGCGCCTTGGCCGGGTTGGCCACGCCGGTGAAGTTAGGGTTGGTTTGATCTGCAAAGGCTGAACTGCACGGGTAGATGCTGCGACACAAACGACCCAACTCAGGCACACCCACTTGGGTATTGATAAACGCTTGTTGACCCACAGCCAGCATGGCGGCCTGACGAATTTTCGGGTTGTTGAACGGGGGGTGTATGTGGTTGAAGCGCATGATGTACTGAAAACCGGAAGGCGCGAAATCATCGACCTTGACACCAGCGGTTTTCTTCAGCGTCTCGTACTGCTCGAAGCTGGGTTGTTCGACCATGTCGACTTCACCGGCGACGATGGCATTGAACTGGGTTTGCGGGTCGCGGATGATGACCCACTCGACGCGGTCAAAATTCACCGGCCTGCCGCCTGTAAGACCACTCGGCGCTTCGCTGCGCGACACGTATTTGGTGTTGCGCTCGTACACCGCCAACGAGCCGGGTTTGAATTCGTCTGCTTTGAATATGAACGGGCCCGAGCCTATGTGTTCCTTGATTTGCTCTGTGCCTGGCGTGGCTGCGATACGCGCAGGCATGATGAACGGCACATTCGATGACGCTTTGCCTAAAGCTTCGAGCACGATGGCACAAGGCTCTTTGAGCACCATGCGAAATGTGTTTGCGTCCGGCGTTTCCAATTTGTCGACAAAGGCAAACAACACGCCGCCCATGGTGTCGCGCGTAGACCAACGCTTGAGTGAGGCCGCCACGTCTTCACTGGTCACCGGCTTGCCGTCGTGAAACGCCAGGCCGCTGCGTAATTTGAAGGTCCATACTTTGCCGTCCTTGCTGGTGCTGTGGCTTTGCACCATTTGCGGCTGGATTTTTCCTTTGGCATCTTCAGAAAACAAAGTGTCGTAAATCATGTAGCCATGGTTGCGCGTCACGTAAGCCGTGGTCCAGATCGGGT
>CANNRV010000194.1 GCA_947508145.1 Comamonadaceae bacterium | reverse complement strand
GTTGCAAGAACGTGCCCGCAACCATGGTTTTGAATTGCAATTGCTGCCGGTCACGCCGCCCGGCGTCGAGCAAAAAGCCACTTGGTTACAAGTGCGCCAGTCCAAGCCCGACTACGTGGTGTTGTGGGGCTGGGGCGTGATGAACTCCACGGCCATCAAGGAAGCGCAAGCCACCGGTTACCCGCGCGAAAAAATGTATGGCGTGTGGTGGGCCGGTGCCGAGCCTGATGTCAAAGACGTGGCTGAAGGCGCCAAAGGCTATAACGCCGTGACCATCCAACACGGCGCAGAACCCAACTCTGACATTGTCAAATTCATGTTGACCCAAGTCCATGCCAAAGGCCAGGGCACAGGACCCAAAGAAGAAGTGGGACAGGTGCTGTATTTGCGCGGTGCCATGAGCGCCATGATCGGCATTGAAGGCATTCGTTCTGCGCAAGAGCGTTTCGGCAAAGGCAAGGTCATGACGGGTGAGCAAGTGCGTTGGGGCCTGGAAAACCTGAACCTCACGCAAGCCAAACTGGATGCACTTGGTTTCAAAGGCGTGATGCGCCCGATCAGCACCTCTTGCATGGACCACATGGGCGCGGCCTGGACACGTATTCACACGTGGAACGGCAAGGCCTGGGAGTTCACTTCGGATTGGATGCAAGCCGATGAACAAATTTTGAAACCGCTGGTCAAAGCCACTGCTGACAAATACGCTGCTGAGAAAAAACTCACACGCCGCACCGGCGCGGATTGCCAGTCTTGATCTGACGCGTTAAATCGGACACAGCCATGAGTACGCCCAACATTGTTTTGAATGTCAACGGCATCGAGGTCATTTACAACCACGTGATCTTGGTGTTGAAAGGCGTTTCCTTGCAGGTGCCCGAGCGCGGCATCGTGGCTTTGCTCGGCGGCAATGGCGCTGGCAAAACCACCACGCTGCGCGCCATTTCCAATTTGCTCAAAGGCGAGCGCGGCGAAGTCACCAAGGGCAGCATTGAATTGCATGGCGAGCGGATTGAAAACCTCACGCCAGCCGACTTGGTGCAGCGCGGCGTGGTGCAGGTCATGGAAGGCCGCCACTGCTTTGCGCATTTGACGATTGAAGAAAACCTGCTCACCGGCAGTTACACGCGCACCGACAAGGGCGAGATTTCGGCCAACCTGGAGAAGGTCTACAACTACTTCCCCCGTTTGAAAACACGCCGCACCTCGCAAGCGGCTTACACCTCGGGCGGTGAGCAGCAAATGTGTGCCATTGGCCGTGCATTGATGGCCAACCCCAGCTTGGTATTGTTGGATGAGCCGTCGATGGGCTTGGCCCCGCAAATCGTTGAAGAAGTGTTCAACATCGTCAAAGATTTGAACCACAAAGAGCACGTCACGTTTTTATTGGCCGAGCAAAACACCAACATGGCTTTGCGCTATGCCGACTTCGGTTACATCATGGAGTCGGGCCGCATCGTGATGGACGGTGCAGCCGCTGATCTGGCCAGCAACGAAGACGTGAAAGAGTTTTATTTGGGCATGGGCGGCGGTGAACGCAAAAGCTTCAAAGACGTGAAAAGTTACAAACGCCGCAAGCGCTGGCTTGCCTGATCACCTATGACTGACAGTTACGACACATTGGAAACACGCGACCCGGCGCAACGTGAAGCCGCGTTGCTGCAAGCACTGCCAAAGCAGATTGCACATGCGCAGCAACACACATCGGCATTTGCAGAGATCTTGAAAGACGTTGATGCTGGCGCTGTCACGACGCGTGCCGCACTGGCGGCTTTGCCGGTCACGCGCAAATACGAATTGCTGGCGCGTCAGCAGGCACTTCGCAACACCGATGTGTTCGGCGGGTTTTCCGCTTTGTCATTCGGCAAAGCCATGCCGCGTGTATTCGCGTCACCTGGCACGATTTACGAGCCCGAAGGCACGTGCGCAGACTACTGGCGCATTGCCCGCGCTTTGTATGCCGCCGGTTTTCGCGCGGGCGAACTGGTGCATAACTGTTTCAGCTACCACTTCACGCCTGCGGGCTCGATGATGGAAAGCGGTGCGCATGCCTTGGGTTGCAGCGTGTTTCCGGGCGGTACCGGGCAGACCGAGCAGCAGTTGCAGGCCATGGCCGAATTGCGACCGGCCGGTTATTGCGGCACGCCGAGTTTTTTGAAAATCATCATCGACAAAGCGACAGAAACGGGCGTGGCCCTGCCTTCATTGAAGAAAGCCTTGGTCAGCGGTGAAGCCTTTCCACCGTCGCTGCGCGACTGGCTGGCAGAACGCGGTGTCACGGCCTACCAGTGTTATGCCACTGCCGATATCGGTTTGATCGCTTACGAAACCCCTGCACGCGAAGGCTTGGTGCTGGATGAAGGTGTGATTGTTGAAATTGTGCGACCCGGCACCGGCGACCCGGTGGCCGAAGGCGAGGTGGGCGAATTGGTGGTGACCAGCTTGAACCCGGACTACCCGTTGGTACGTTTTGGCACCGGCGACTTGACGGCGTTGTTGCCCGGCGCGTGTCCCACTGGCCGCACCAACCAACGCATCAAGGGTTGGATGGGTCGTGCCGACCAAACCACCAAAGTGCGCGGCATGTTTGTGCACCCCGGGCAGGTGGATCAAATCGTCAAGCGTTTTGCTCAGATCAGCAAAGCGCGTCTGGTGGTCAGCGGTGAAATGGCGCAGGACCAGATGCATTTGCATATCGAGACTGTGGAACATGATGCAGCTTTGATGGCATCGGTGGAGCAAGCGGTGCGCGATATCACCAAGTTACGTGCTGAGATTGTGGCGGTCGCTCCCGGCAGTTTGCCCAACGATGGAAAAGTGATTGAAGATGCACGCAGCTACAAGTGAAACGCTATCTGCCATGAGCGGTCAACACAGCATGCGCTCTGTGTTGGCTGTGGTGCAAAAGCTGTGTGTGCTTGGCTTGGGCGCGATGGCGTTTTTATGGGTCGGCCAGGTATCGGCGCAAACCTTTCCGATCAAAGACAAGCCCGTCACCATCGTCGTGCCGTTCAGCGCAGGCGGGCCGACCGACCGATTGGCGCGTGACATGGCAGAGGCTTTGCGCAAGCCCTTGGGGGTGAGCAGCATTCTGGTGGAAAACGTGTTGGGTGCGGGCGGTGCGATTGCCACGCAAAAAGTCGCGCGCGCTGCGCCTGATGGACACACCATTTTGATTCACCACATCGGCATGGCCACCATGCCAGCACTCAATCGCAACCCCGGCTTTCAGGTCGATACCGATTTCAGTTTTCTGGGCATGATCCATGAAGTGCCCATGACCATCGTGGCGCGACCGAATATGGAAGCCAACGACTACAAACAATTGTCAGCCTGGATAAGCAAAAACAAAGACAAAGCCAATTTGGGCAATGCCGGTGTCGGTTCTGCATCGCATTTGTGTGGTTTGTTGTGGCAGGCGGCGATGAAAACCGAGCTCTCCACCATTCCCTACAAAGGCGTGTCCATGGCCATCACCGATTTGATGGGCGGGCAAATTGATTTGCTGTGCGACCAGACCAGCAACACCATGGCCTACATTGAGGGCAAGAAGGTCAAAGCCTATGCGGTCACCTCGCCCAAGCGATTGGTGCAACCGGTCTTCAGCAATTTGCCCACCATGCAAGAAGTCGGTGTCAAAGGCTTTCAAATCAGCATCTGGCATGGGGCTTATGGCCCCAAGGGCATGTCAGCCGACACCCAGGCCAAATGGAATGCGGCTTTGCGCACCGTGTTGACCG
>CANNRV010000193.1 GCA_947508145.1 Comamonadaceae bacterium | reverse complement strand
CATGTGGCCCAAACCACATTGAACCCGCAAGCTGCCTGGCCGTTTCCTACGGGTACCAAACCCTGAGTAAGCGTTCAGCGCTTGACTCCACCCGGTGCTAATCACACCGGGTTTTTTTATGTCAGCGTGTAATTTTGCGGGCCACGGGTAGCAATTTTGATGGCGCCGATTTTGTTGCCCAACTCGGCACAACGGACCAAATCCCAGCCTTGGTCCAGACCGAACAGCAATGCACTGCGCCACGCGTCGCCGCAACCGGTCGGGTCAATCACCGCTGTGGCTTTCACAGGCGCGACATGTTGCATCTGGCCGTTTTGCCAAACCTCACAACCGTGCTCGCCCAAAGTGACCACCAAGCCCTTGACATGGCCCGAGATGGCTGCACTGTCCAAGCCGGTTCGGTCTGACAGCATTTTTCCTTCGTAATCGTTCACCGTGACCCAAGTGGCCAGTTCAATGAAGTGCCGCAGCTCAGCGCCGTCAAACATCGGCAAGCCCTGACCGGGATCAAACACAAACGGTATACCGGCGGCAGCGAACTGCTCGGCATGCTGCAACATGGCATCGCGCCCATCGGGTGAGACGATGCCCAAGGTGATGTCCGGTCGTTTTTCCACGTGCGTGATGTGTGCCTGCATCATGGCCCCGGGATGAAATGCGGTGATCTGGTTATTGTCCAGATCGGTCATGATCATGGCTTGTGCCGTGTAATCGTCTTGCACCATCTTGACAAAGTCAGTGGCAATGCCCAGGTGCTTAAGACGGTTCAAATAGTTTTCTCCGTCATTGCCCAAGGTGGCCATGGGCAAGGCGTGACCGCCCAAGAGTTTCAAGCCATAAGCAATATTGCCGGCGCAACCGCCAAACTCGCGCTGCAAACGCGGCACCAGAAAAGACACATTCAATATGTGCAATTGCTCGGGCAATATTTGCTCTTTGAAGCGGCCCTCGAAATGCATGATGGTGTCAAACGCCAAAGAACCGCAAATCACTACTGCCATGGTCAATCCAATCTAAAAAAATTCAAGGGTAAAAAAGCAAAGCTGTGAATCCGTCTATACCGATTGCCACAGACGGGTCCACACTGAAATTCAATAAAAAATGGTGATTGCGTCGCGCATTCAATGTTGCTGGAAAACGCAATTGCTCTGCACTGATCACTTTGCGAACCACCACCTCGCCGCTGCGAGTGAGGCTCAGTTCAAGTGACGGTGCGGCCAATTGTGCATCGCCTGTATTGCGAACCACACCTTCAAACACAAAGCGTTCATCCGCCCCTTTTTTGAAACTGCTGGACTCGATGGACACTTGTTCCGGGTCCATCCAAGCCTGCACCTGACAGTCCAATTGCGCACAAGTCCACTGCAATGCGGGCGCAAGCTCTGGCATGCGCGCGGCAAACATATGTCGCTGAAACACCAACCACTGCATGGCCAACAACAGCACCAGTAAACCAGACAACAAATAGGCAAGCGACGTGGCAGGCGAAAGGCTTTTTTGCACTGTCTTAGGCACATGCAAGGGATTCGACAAAGGTTGTACGAATTCCTGGACCGGCCTCGGGTCATCCATTTCAAACAAGTGCTTGTCCACGGCAAACACATGTGCACATCTGCCACATCGAACCCAACCGTCGGCCGCGCTTAAATGCTCAGGCTGAACCGCGAATCCGGTTTGACATTGGGGACACAAGGTAACGATAGCCATAGATCGCAGTCAATCACACCACGAAGCGGTCATGCCGCAATCTTGCCGTGCATCAATACCCAACCGTCTAAGCTGTCCGCCACTTGCAAGCTGATGAACGGCTGGTAAGCCAGCTGTATGTCTTCTACTTGTCGCTCCAGAATACCTGCGAGCAGCAACTGTCCGCCTGGTGCAATATGCGCGCACAGCAAAGGCGCCAACACTTTCAATGGCGCGGCCAGTATGTTGGCCACCACCAGCGGGTAAGTGCCCGCCGCCAAGTCAGGCAAACCCACGTTGATACTGACATGGTTATCGATGGCATTGGCCAGTGCGGCCTTGACAGCCTCAGGATCGATGTCCACCGCATCCACGGGCGCGGCACCGACCATGGCCGCACCAATGGCCAAAATGCCAGAGCCGCAACCATAGTCCAGCACGCGCTGTGACACAGGCGCGTGGGTGGCGATCCAACGCAAACACATGCGGGTGGTCGGATGGGTGCCGGTGCCGAAGGCCAGCCCCGGGTCCAAACGCAACACCCATTTGGCCTGTTCGGGCGGCTCATGCCAACTGGGCACGACCCAAAAATCTTCCGTGATGGGTACCGGCTCAAATTGCGACTGTGTGAGTCGCACCCAATCTTGCTCAGCCACATGTTGGATGCCCAACACCTGGCTTGTCGCAAAAAAATCTTGCAAAGAAATGATCTGCCCTGCTTGTTGCGCACGGTCTTCGCTGTCAAACAAAGCGATCACCTCGGAGCGCAACCAACCGGCCGCAGGAGGCGGCATGCCGGGTTCACCAAACAAGGCTTGCTCTTGCTCGGTGTGCGCATCGGCATCTTCCACCGACACGCTGAGTGCATCCAGCGCCATGAGCGCGTCGCTGATCAGCTCCACCTGATCTTGCGGGCATTGCAAGCGCAACTCAACCATCAACTGCGCCGGACTGCCAGCCACTCTTCCAGGTAGTGGATATTCGTACCTCCACTGATAAATCCCGGGTCATTCATCAAGTCGCGGTGCAAGGCGATATTTGTGCTGATGCCTTCCACCACGGTTTCTCCTAATGCAGTGCGCATGCGGGCCAAGGCGTGTTCCCGGGTGTCACCGTGCACAATGATTTTGCCGATCATCGAGTCATAGTTGGAAGGAACAAAGTAGTTGGTATAGACATGTGAGTCGACACGCACACCTGGGCCGCCCGGCGGGTGCCACATGGTGATGCGCCCCGGCGACGGCGTGAACTTGTACGGGTCTTCGGCATTCACACGGCATTCAATCGCGTGGCCTTTGATTTCAATCTGCCGTTGTGTGTAGGGCAACTTCATGCCAGACGCGGTCATGATCTGGGTTTTGACAATGTCCACACCCGTGATGAACTCGGTGACCGGGTGTTCCACTTGGACACGGGTGTTCATTTCGATGAAATAGAACTCGCCGTTTTCATACAAAAACTCGAAGGTGCCAGCGCCACGGTAGCCCATTTTTTTACAGGCCGCCACACAGCGTTCACCAATGCGCTCAATCAGTTTGCGCGGGATACCGGGAGCCGGGGCTTCTTCAATGACTTTCTGGTGCCGCCTTTGCATGGAGCAATCGCGCTCGCCCAGGTAAATGGCGTTCTTAAAGTTGTCTGCCAGTATTTGAATTTCAATATGTCTGGGGTTTTGCAGGTACTTTTCCATGTACACCGCCGGATTGCCGAAGGCTGCACCCGCTTCGGCTTTGGTGGTTTGCACCGCATGGATCAGCGCAGCTTCGTTGTTCACCACGCGCATGCCGCGACCGCCGCCGCCGCCCGCTGCTTTGATGATGACCGGGTAGCCCACGGCCTTGCCGATGCGGCGAATTTGCGCCGGGTCGTCCGGCAACTCGCCGTCTGAGCCGGGCACGCAAGGCACACCCGCCTTGATCATGGCTTGCTTGGCAGACACCTTGTCGCCCATCATGCGAATCGACTCAGGGGTCGGGCCGATGAACACAAAACCGCTTTTTTCCACCCGCTCTGCGAAATCGGCGTTTTCACTCAAAAACCCGTAACCGGGGTGAATGGCCTG
>CANNRV010000192.1 GCA_947508145.1 Comamonadaceae bacterium | reverse complement strand
GTGCTGACCAAGGTGTCAAACAATTTGCTGCGCTCTTCGCTGGCGGGCAGGCCGCTGAGTTCAGCGGCTTTGGCGGCGGTGCCGCCTTTGACAATCGCCTCAATCGCGGCGGTGGACACCTCGCCTAAGTGATGGCTTTGCGCCATGGCACCCAGCATATTGATGTACTGCGTGTCGCTGTACGGTTTGCCGACCACGTGCAAGCCGTGCGGGATCAGCGTGTATTCCAGTTCAAGGATCTGCACTGACAGCTGTTGGATCGTGTTTTGCACCTGCGCCAAGCTGCCGTCATTCGGGTTGATTTGCCAAACGGGTTCGGCTGGTGTCAGGTCGATCGCAGCGGCTTGCGCTTGAATCAGTTCGGCCAATGCGGCCATGTCCAGCGATTCAGCGGGGCTGAGGTTGCGCCAGCGGTCTATCGAGGCTTTGAGTTCCAGCAGACCGCTGTACAAACCGGCTTCTTCCACCGTTGGCGACAAATAGCTGATCAGCGTGGCACCGCCCCTGCGTTTGGCAATCGCGCCTTCGGACGGGTTGTTGGCGGCGTACAAATAAAAGTTCGGCAGGTCGTTGATCAAGCGGTCAGGCCAGCAATTACCGGCCAGCCCGGTTTGTTTGCCCGGCATGAATTCCAGCGAGCCGTGGGTGCCGAAATGCAGCACCGCGTGGGCAGAAAAGTCTTCGCGCAGGTATCGGTAAAAGGCCGAGAACGCATGGGTGGGCGCAAAGCCGCCTTCAAACAACAGGCGCATCGGGTCGCCTTCATAACCAAACGACGGTTGCACTGCCACCAGCAAATTGCCGAACTGCTGGCCCATGACAAAAATGGATTCGCCGTTGGTCAGTTGCTTGCCCGGGGCCGGGCCCCAATGCGCTTCGATCTCAGTCAGATAACGCTCGCGGCGCACATGGTCTTCAGCGGATATCAGCGTGTGCACATTCGCGTCAGCCCCGTATTGCATACGGTTGCCTTCCAGAATGGTCTGCTCCAGCGCTTCGCGCGACTCAGGCAGATCAACGCTGTAGCCTTGCGCCTTCATGGCGGTCATGGTGTTGAACAGCGACTCGAACACGCCCAGGTAAGCGGCCGTACCGGTGTTGCCGGAGTTCGGCGGGAAGTTGAACAACACCAGAGCCACGCGACGTTGGGCGCGCTGGCTGCGGCGCAAGGCCACGAGCTTGGCCACCCGAGACGCCAGCATGGCGGTGCGCTCGGTGCAGGTGAACATGTCTTGCTGGTGGTGGTCTTTGGTGAAAGTGCAGCGTTGCTCGCAACCGGTGCAAGTCACGCCGTCGGCACCGGGTCGTCCGCCATAGACCATGGGCACCACCGAGCCGTCCAGCTCGGGAATCGCCACCATGATGGTGGACTCCACCGGCAGCAGGCCGCGACTCGAGCCGCCCCATTGGTCCAGTGTTTGAAACTCAACCGGGTGGGCGGCGATGTAAGGCACATCCAGCTTGCCCAGAATTTCTTCAGCGGCGTGTGCGTCGTTGTAGGCCGGGCCGCCGACCAGCGAGAAGCCGGTGAGAGAGATGACCGCATCCACGGTGCAGTGGCCGTCTTGCATGAAGTAAGTTTGAATCGCCGGGCGCGAATCCAGACCGGCGGCGAAGGCGGGCACCACTTGCAGGCCTTGTACTTCCAGCGCTGCGATCACCGCGTCATAGTGTTGTGCGTTGTTGGCGATCAGGTAAGAGCGCAGCAGCAGCACGCCGACACGGCCCTTGGCCGCTGCGGGTTTGACGATGACCGGCAGCTGGTGCACATCCGCATCTAAGCGCGGTTGCATGCGTGGGTGGTAAACGCCGACTTCCGGGTATTCGGCTGGGGCGGCCACTTTGATCTCACCCGCGTTTTTAGACACGGCGTGTTTGGCATAGCGGTCCACCAAATACAGCACCAGATTGAGTATGTTTTCTTGCGAGCCGCCCAGCCAGTATTGCAAGGTCAGGAAATAGGCGCGTAAGTCTTGGGCGGTGCCCGGCACAAAACGCAGTATTTGCGGCAGACGGCGCAGCATCTTCATTTGCTTGGCACCGGCGGACGCATCTTGACCGGCTTGCGGTTTGCTGCCGCGCAGTTTTTTCAGGAAGGCCATGGGGCCGGTGCTGGGTTTGCCCATGTCGAGCTTGCCCATGCGGGTGAGTTTGACCACCTCGGCGGCGGACATGATGCACACCATGGCAGCGCAATGGTCTCTGCGGGCTTGTAAGTCGGGCAAAATCGGCTGGAAGTGGTCTTCCAGAAACAGCATGGTGACGATGACGATGTCAGCGCTGGCAATATCGGCTTTGCAACGCGTCAGCTTATTGGCATCCGCCGTGAATTCAGATGCCGAATGCATGGCAAAACTCAGGCCCGGAATCTGACGCATCAAGGATTCACGCGCCTTGTGGGCCGCGCTGTTGAGGTGCGTGTCCATGGTCAGGATGACCACTTTCGCCGGTTGTGTCGCTGTCGATGGTTTCGTCATGCGGATGGTGTGGGCAGGTAAGCCTGTTGAGAAAAGCCTCAACATGCAAGGTGTCAATTCAGATTGACATTACAAGGTGTCTAAACAAATTTATAACTAGGGAAAACCCTTGAATCAAGAAAAACCATCTGTTTCAGTGCACCCCGTGGACTCTGAGCAACTCCAGCAAGCCCTGCCCAGCCGGTTGCCAGGCTTGAAATCCCACTGGCGCAGTTTGCTGCTGGCCTTTGTCATCAGTTTCGCGGTGGCGGGTCTGGGTTCTTCTTTGACCGTATTGGACGGCTGGTACTTCGCGCTGCGTCAGCCGCCTTGGAAGCCGCCGGATCCGGCCTTCGGGCTGATTTGGTCGGTGATATTCAGTTTGTGCGCCATCAGCGCCTGGCTGGGTTGGCACACGCTTGAAGCCCGCAGTCAACGCCATAAGTGGTTGATTTTGTGGGCTTTGAACGCGTTTTTCAACGTGTTTTGGAGCTTGATTTACTTCAAGTGGCACCGCCCGGACTGGTCTATCTATGAGTTGGTGTGCATTTGGCTGAGCGTTTTGGCGCTGATGCTGTTCATTTATCCAAAGCGCCGGGCGGCCGCCTGGTTGTTGTTGCCCTACCTGGTCTGGGTCACGATAGCGGGCGTTTTGAACTATTCCACCATCGTGTTGAACGGTCCGTTCGCTTAGCACAGACGGCTTTACTTGAGCGTCAACCTGGGGTATCGAAGTCGCGTTATCAAAACATACCTGCGTATAGGCAAAAATACGAGGTTAGCCGTCCCTTTAACCGGATTTTCATTTTTTTCATCGGAGATACAGATATGACAAGTCGTCGCGAATTCGTAATTCAATTGGGTTTGGGCAGCGCAGCCCTGTTGGCAGGTGGTCAAGTGTTTGCACAAGCCATGGTTGACGAAAAAGATGCCCAGGCTTCTTCACTGGGTTACAAAGCCGACACCAGCAAAGTCGACGGTAAAAAATTCGCCAACCACAAAGCCGACCAACAATGCAGCAACTGCGCCTTGTTCCAAGGCAAAGCTGGCGACAAAGCTGGCGCATGTCCCCTGTTTGCAGGTAAACAAGTGGCTGGCTCAGGCTGGTGCAGCGCTTACGCCAAAAAGGGCTGATTCCCGCGCACCACAGGCTTTCAGCTTGATTCAACCCCTGAGGTTTACGGCCCAGGGGTTTTTTTCATGCTAGCCTCATCCAAGGGTAAACCCCTTATTGTCAACTTCAGTTGACACAATTAAGCTCAGAATGACGTGACAGTTTTCAATGCTGCAAGCATTGCAGGAGAAGGCCAGATGACCCCCTTGTTAGACAGTATCCAATCGCCGGCAGATTTGCGGCGGCTG
>CANNRV010000191.1 GCA_947508145.1 Comamonadaceae bacterium | reverse complement strand
GCTGGAGGTCTCAAATGCGTAAAACGTTTGATCCAACCCAGCTAACTCAATTTATTGGCACCACGGGCTACTACCGAATCAGCCGCAGACACCTGCTTACTGATGGCACCAAGTACTTAGCTGAAGAAGCTGAATGCTTTTGGATGATGGATGCTATTGCTAGTCACCTAAGCGAGATTGGCACTGAGGATTGGTTTGTCCAAGTGCGTATGACTGTTAATGGCAACAGGGCAACGATGATCTACGAAGACGGCAGTGGCAAAGAGCACGCTCGTCAAGAGATTCCATACACAGACTTTCCAATGCACGCGATATCTTTGTATGCCTGCTGGGATGGTGAACACTGGGTGATCATGCTGCCTAGCGAGTATTGAGTACTACTTTTTGGTAGTATGGCCTGAAGTTGATTGGATGTCTGCTCGAGGCTGGTTTCTGTCAGTGGGTACCCAGCTGTCTAATGAAAACTTGGGACAGTAACCAGTCGTTCAGCGCGAAGTACCAACGCACTAAAGATCTATCAGTGGTTCAGGCGCAAAAACGACATCTGAGTAGGAGACCCGTACCATGTGGAAAAAGCCCAAGACGCTCGATGAAGCGAAGAAGTTGATTGCAGGCCCCGCAGGCGTGGAATTTGAAAAGTACCCACTCAAATTCGCCGTACCGGCCTATTTCGGCATCCGACCGCAACCGGGTGAGCCTGCTACGGTCAACAGCGGCACGGCTTCCCTTTTACGAATTGGTGGGCAACCATATGCATTAACGTGTTCGCATGTGCTAGAGGCCTACCGCGAACGCTCGGGCGAGGGCACCTGTATCTTCCAAATTGGCAATTGCGAGCTCGATCCACTGACTCAGCTAAAGGTCGAGGACAAGAAACTCGACTATGCCCTCATTGGACTAACGGAAGCGCAGGGCAAGGAAATTTCAATGCCTGACGGACCGTTCGATGGTAAGTTTTTTTGCGAAGTTAGCCAGTGGCCACCGGGTGATGTTATGAATGGCGACTTCGTTGCTTTCGGTGGCTTTCCCGGCAAGTTACGCCAGGCAATATCCTTCGATAAACTCTCCTTCGGCAGCTTCAGCAGCGGCGCTTCTCGAGTTGCATCGGTTGGTGAGGACTATGTGGTCTCACAGTTTGAACGCGAATTCTGGGTGAAACACGGACATGAGGCGGAGCCGGAGACCATTCGCGGCATGAGTGGCGGCCCGGTGTTCGCTATCCGACATAATGTCGAAAGTGGGATCATGACCTATGAATTTATCGGTCACATTTACCAGTTTTCGGAAGACTTTGAGCTGCTTTACGTCCGGCTAGTGCGAACCCTAACGCTCTGAATCATGAGAGGTTGACACAGATTGCGGCGATAGACCTAAGCTCATGGACACTACTGCTACGTCAGCTGCAGGCCAAAAGCCGCCATTCGCGGCGACGCCATGAATTGATGCGTTCGACTTTTAACTGGCGCAGCCCGAGTTTTCTGTCTGCTGGCAAGTTGACGTTAAATGCTGTGGTGTAGCTGACGCCGCCCTTGGATCTTGCAGCCGCACTGTATCAGTATCCTTCTACTGCCATGAAATCGAGGAGAAAGAATGAGCGTACAAGTTACCAAGGCGGTACTAAAGGACTTTTTGTCCAATGCTGAAACGAACGTCCTTGCTTTGACAGGAGCATGGGGGACCGGAAAGACCTATGCTTGGCGAGAGGCCCTTTTGGAGAACAAGGACGAGATCAAATTTAAACACTACTGCTATGTCAGTCTTTTCGGCATCAATAGCATGGCTGAGCTTCGGATGTCATTGTTTACCAAGTCGGTCGCGGTGGCTACACTCGGCCAGCAACTTGATTTAGCCACAATCAAAGATCACTGGGGTTCAATCTCAAAGGACTGGTTAAAGAGGCAATACGAGCGATTTGGGCCGATGATGAAGAGCCTACCTCATGGCAGCAGCGTATCGCTGGGTCTAGAAGCTCTAGCTCCCAGCGCTGTTCGCGACACCCTAGTTTGCTTTGACGACTTCGAGCGCCAAACTACGATAAAAGCTGAAGATGTTCTAGGCCTGATCACAGAGCTGAGCGAAGAACGCAACTGCAAGGTTGCCTTGATTTTCAACGCCGACCAGCTCGACTCAAAGGACGCGTACCGCGCTTACCGCGCTTACCGCGAGAAAACAATTGACTTTGAGGTACTGTACGCGCCGACTGTTCATGAGGCTTTCGACCTCGTGTTTGATTTTGACTTTACGAATCGTGATCTCGCGTTGCGTCATATTGTTGATCTTGACATCACTAACGTGAGGATTCTGCGAAAAATACGGTTATTGATCAATCGAATTGCGCAGGTAACAGTAGACATGGACACCAAATTGATCGAGGCATCCATTGCTACCATCGTTCTGCTATGTTGGTGCGCGTATGCCCCAAACGTGTCAAAGCCCAAAATCGAGGAGATCGAAAATTGGAACAAGTTCCTAATTTCCTTTCAGAAAGAAGCCGACCTAGATCCATTGGTATTGGCTTGGGTGAAACGCCTGAAAGCTTACGGCTTCACACACGTCGATGACCTCGATTTGGCCATCGCCCGTGTCGTTGAGCGCGGCTATATTGAAGGTACAGGTTTTTTAGAAGTTGCCAAAAAGCGAAACGAAGAGCTTCGTAGCGCCGAGATGTCCGTGCCGTTCACAAATGTATGGCGTCGATTCCATAACTCATTTTCTGGTGATCAAGATGCGTTCATCGCAGAACTGCATGACACCGCGCTCCACGCAATAGCTCACATTAGTAGTGGCGATCTCAACGGAACCGTCCGGTTGTTGAGAGAACTCCAGCGAGACGACCTTGCCAACAATCTGATTGAAAAGTTCGTTGAAGCTAACAAAGGTAAGTTATCAACTTTCGATCTGAAGGAGCATCCTTTTGGGGGCTCGATAGACGACACCAAGTTGCGTGCCACTTTCGACGCTGTTCATTCAGAACTCAAGCAGTTGCCTAGGCTGGAGGAGGCGGTCACATTTATGGTCAAGAACAGCGGCTACAACCCCGAACACCTTGACGCGATGAGGATGGCATCTGTCGATGAGTATCAAGCCATGTTTTTAAAGCATCACGATGATGTCACGCTGCCTAGCCTGATCAAATGGTGTCTGCGTTGGTCGGACAGTGAACACGCTGAAATCACCAACAAGGCTACCGAGGCGCTCAATCGCATTAAGGATACGAGTTTGTTGAATGCCATCAGAGTAAATAGATATGGAATCTAATCAGCAGCGGACTCATTTAAATCCCTCAGATTCATCAAGACTGCTTGCTCGGTCTAAGGCTATCGCCGGAGCTGACAAGTTATCCCTGGTGAATGACTGATGCATACGTCCGCTATTGGCTAGTACTTGCCATCTAGCGGACCAACGTCGAAGTGCGCTCACGCTGCAAGGCCGACAAATAAAAGGCTGAGGTTAGGTTGCGCAATGCCTCAAGAAATTTTTAGCATAACGTAGCTTTAAATAAATTGGGTCCAGCCTGAATGCTATGAAATCCATACTGAGCCCATAGCAACCAACGCGCGTCCTGCGCGTTCATGGCCCGAACTTCGGTCTTGATTACTTGGCTGCGGCCTTTGACTTGTGCCCGAACTGATGCTTGGTAGGTGTGCATCAAGTACTTATCCAAAAAAATCTGTTCATTTTTTTCGAATTCATTCGTCTCCTGAACACAGGAGTTGCCTGCCTTCGGCATGTGGTGGCTACGCCACTTCAAGATCCCACTTATTCAATAAATTTCAACAAATCAGGCATATAAATTACTATATGTCTGTGACTTTTTTGTGGTCGTGAAATCTGTAAAAAGG
>CANNRV010000190.1 GCA_947508145.1 Comamonadaceae bacterium | reverse complement strand
GATGGTGCAGCGCCAATGGATCAGCGAACACCGCGCCTACGAGCTAGAGCTGATGGCAGAAGAAGAGATCAAAAAGAACTGCAAAAACCTCTGAGCTTTGTGGACAGCCGCACAAAGCGGCTTATGATGATTCAAGCCCTGTCCTCACCCGGCGGGGCTTTTTTCTTCCACGAGGGCAGACACCACCATGAATGCAAGCCAATCTACCCAAACTGCTGAAGCAGCCATCCCCTTACCGAAACTCGCCACACTCGGCCTGCAACACGTGCTGGTGATGTACGCCGGTGCGATTGCGGTGCCGCTGATCATCGGCCGTGCGCTCAAACTCAGCCCCGAGCAAGTGGCGTTGCTGATTTCCTCCGATTTGTTTTGCTGCGGTCTGGTGACGCTGATTCAAGCCTGGGGCGTGACCCGCTGGTTCGGCATTCAACTACCCGTCATGATGGGCGTGACCTTTGCCTCGGTCGGCCCGATGCTGGCGATTGCCAACACCAACCCGGGCGACGCCGGGGCACAGCTTATCTTCGGTGCCATCATCGGCGCAGGAGTGATCGCCATGTTGCTGGCACCGCTGGTCAGTCGCTTGCTGGCCTACTTTCCGCCGGTGGTCACCGGTACCATCATCACGGTGATCGGCATCACGCTGATGCGGGTCGGCATCAATTGGGTATTCGGCAACCCGGTCGGACCCACCGCCCCCAGCATCGTCAACCCGGAACACGCGCAATGGCTGGCCAGCGTGAACGCAACCGTAGAAGCCTCCAACGGCGCACTGCAAGCCATGCCCAAAGGCCTGAACATCGCGCCCTCTGTGCCCAACCCCTTGTACGCCGCTTTGCCCCATATGGGTTTGTCCGCGTTGGTGCTGGGCTGCATTTTGCTGACCGCGCGTTTTGCCAAAGGTTTTCTGTCCAATGTGGCGGTGCTGTGCGGCATCGTCATCGGCGCGGTGGTGGCCTGGTCACTGGGCATGATGAATTTCGACAAAGTCGCCAAAGCCTCTTGGTTCGCGTTTGTCACACCGTTTCAATTCGGCACACCGGTGTTTGACCCGGTGTTGATTCTGACCATGAGCTTGGTGATGCTGGTAGTGATGATTGAATCGACAGGCATGTTTTTGGCGCTGGGCCAGATGACCGGTCAAGCGGTGGACCGCGACCGCCTCACCCGTGGTTTGCGCACCGACGGTTTGGGCACCTTGCTGGGTGGCCTATTCAACACCTTTCCCTACACCAGTTTTTCGCAAAACGTCGGGCTGGTGGGCTTAACCGGTGTGCGCAGCCGCTTTGTGTGTGTCGCCGCCGGTTTGATTTTGCTGGTGCTGGGCCTGGTCCCCAAAATGGCCGCGCTGGTCGAGTCATTGCCCATGTTTGTTCTGGGTGGTGCTGGCATGGTGATGTTTGGCATGGTGGCCGCGACCGGCATACGCATTTTGGCCAGCGTGGACTTTGAGCGCCACCGCCACAACCTGATGATCGTCGCGGTGTCCATCAGCGTGGGCATGGTGCCTTTGATCGCGCCGAATTTCAAACAATGGATGAACCACAGTTTGCATCCGCTGATTGAATCCGGCATATTGCTCAGCTCACTTAGCGCGGTGTTGCTGAACCTGTTTTTCAACGGCGCATCTTCTTCTGGTGCACCCGCCCGCATTCACTCTTCACACTGACAACATCACCCCATGACATTGAACACATTCGCACCATGGAAAGTGCAATCTGATGACAACTTCCGTTTGTCAGACATCCCCACCCGGTTTGATGAAGAAAAAGAAGACAAAGCCAGCAAGTCGGTGTTTGATCGGCTGAACAAATTGCAAACCACCTTGTACGCCGCCAAGACGCGCGGCCTGCTGCTGGTGTTGCAAGGCATGGACACGGCTGGCAAGGACGGCGTGATACGCCATGTGTTCACCCACATCAGCCCGCTGGGCGTGCGTGCCCAAGCGTTTGCGGCACCGTCAGAAGAAGAAAAACGCCACGACTTTTTATGGCGCATCCACAGCAAGTTGCCGGGCAAAGGCGAGATGGTGATCTTCAACCGCAGCCACTATGAAGACGTGTTGGTGCCGCAAGTCAGAGGATGGTTGAAACCACCGGCATTGAAAAAACGCCTAGAGCACATACGCCACTTTGAAGCCATGTTGCAAGACGAAGGCATCACCGTCTTGAAATGCTATTTGCATATTTCCAAAGCGGAACAGAAAAAGCGTTTGCAAGCCCGCATGGATGACCCGCAAAAACAATGGAAGCTGCAAGCCTCGGATTTTGAAGACCGCAAACTGTGGCCCGCGTTCATGCGGGCCTACCAGCAAACGCTGTCCGCCACCAGCACCAAAGACGCCCCTTGGTACATCATTCCGGCAGACGACAAATCAGACCGGGATCAATTTTTGGCTGAACTGCTGGTCGCCACCATGGAAGACATGCATTTGAAAATGCCTCAGCCCACTTTGAAGCTGGGCAATATCAAACTTTCTTAAACAGCACCACCACCACGGCCAGGGCGGCAATCGCCAACCAAATGGCGGTGTTGTTGGCTTCGATGAATTTGAGCGCCCGGTCTTCCATACTGAGTGGCATCGGGTTGGAAGAAGGAGTTGAAGAGGGAGTAGATGTTGGGGTGGGTTCGGGGACTGACATCAGTTGGCCCTGGCCACCCACACCGTGGCACCTTCGGGGCCGTAGTGTTCGACATGCTCGATATTTCGTGCCAGACGGAACGGGTCACCTGCTTTGAGCATGATGACTTTCTCGCCAACAGTGAGTTGAAATTCACCGCGCACCACAACGGCGCTGACATCAAACGGATGCGTGTGTGTGTTGACCACGCGATTCGGTTCCCATTCGCGCACCAGCACTTCGTCAAAACCTTCTTCAACGGACACAGCGGTGAATTCTTCAAATGTGGTTGTCATGGTGTTACATCTTTCATCAATCAGGATGACCAGTCGAGCATCATCTTCAGGCACAAGGGGTCGGCAAACGCCACTTGGTAGGCTTGCTCTGCCTGCCCGAGTGTATAGGTGTGGGTGATCATGCCTTCCAGCGACAACTGCCCGGTTTCCACCATGCGGGTCACCGCTTGCAAATCCTGCTTTTTCCATTGCGCCGCAATGCGAATCTGCGCCTCGCGCATGAACGCCGGGGCAAACGCAAAACTCAAATCCTGTTTGTAAAAACCGGCCAGCACCACTTCGCCGCCCGGGGCCAAGCGCATGATCAAACTGTTGAGCAAACTGCTGTCACCGCTCACGTCGTAAACCGCTTTGTAGTCTTTGCGGCTGTCATCGTTTGGATGCACCACGCTGTAGCCCTGTGCGCCGGATTGACGCAGCGCATTGGTTTCCCACACCACCGGTGCCGGGCCACCCAGCGCCACGGCGATGCGTGCCAACAAGCGACCCATGACACCGTGGCCGACGATCAGATCGGGCAACACCAGCGGATGGCGTTCGCCGCCCAAAGCAATCGCGTGGTAGCAGGTGGCGGCCAGAGCCAGCAACACCGCTTTGGGGCCAAGTTCGGGCGACACTTTCACCGCGCGGTCATGCGGCACCACCAAACGCGAACCGGCACCGCCAAAAATATTGCGCACGCCTTGGAAGGTGTAGGAGCCGGGCACGAACACATGGTCGCCGATGTGCACGGATGAGCCTTCACCAACCTTGCTGACCACGCCCACCGTTTCATAGCCGGGCACCAGCGGGTAACCCAAGCCGGGAAACGGCGGCATGCTGCCGTCCCACAACAAGCGCTCGGTGCCGGTGCTGATGCCGCTGTAAGTCACATCGACTTCGATGTCATTGGCTTCAAACGCCTTGACCTCCAGCGTTTGTATGCTGAG
>CANNRV010000189.1 GCA_947508145.1 Comamonadaceae bacterium | reverse complement strand
CGACATGTGCGCATGATCAGCGGCCGTGTGCTGCAAGACAGACACAGCCCCGACGGTTTGCGCGATGTCAGCGCTGCGCAAAGCCTGTATGAAACCGAAGCCCTGATTCAACGCTGGCACGGTGTGGACAGATTGGGATACGCCATCACGCCGCGTTTTGCGCCCACCTCCAGCGAAGCACAACTGCGCGGCGCGGGTGAATTGGCCGCAGCACACACGGATGTGTGGGTGCAAACACATGTGGCCGAAAACGCAGATGAAATCGCTTGGGTTGCCGAGTTGTTTCCGCAAGCACGCAGTTATTTGGGCGTGTATGAAGACATGGGTTTGCTGCGCACGCGCGCTGTGTATGCGCATTGCCTGGACTTGGATGCGAACGACCGCAACCTGATGGCCGAGCGCGGCGCTGCTGCTGCGGTCTGCCCCACCAGCAATTTGTTTTTGGACAGTGGTTTGTTTGATTTCACACTGGCCCAATCACACCATTTGTTGCACGCACTCGCTAGCGATGTGGGTGGCGGCACCAGCTTTAGCCCGTTTCACACCATGCATGCGGCCTATACCGTGGCCCGCCAAAGCTTGGGCAAAGGCGTGGCTCAAACCGGTCGATCACTCAGCGCCCAACACCTGTGGTGGTTGCACACCGCAGGCGCGGCCAAGGCCTTAGGGCTAGGTGGCGTGATCGGCAATTTGAATACAGGTTGCGAAGCGGATTTCATTGTGCTCAACCCGCAAGCCACGCCCTTGCTGTCACGCCGCATCGCAGCCGCCGAGAGTTTGCAAGAGCAGTTATTCGCGATGGTGGTGCTGGGAGACGACCGCTTGGTTGACAAAGTGGTGGTGGATGGGCGAATAGTTGATTCAAATTGGAGCTAGGCTTGCGCCGCTTTCAATAAAATGCATAATATACGTATTCATACGTAATTTACATCTTATGGACACAATCAGCGCCACTGAACTTGCCCGCAATACCCGGGACATACTTGACAAAGTCACCAGCCGCGGAGAGACAGTGGGTATTTCACGCAACAACGCTTTGATTGCCCAAATCAGTCCGCCAGTTCGTCATATGACCGCCTCACAAATGCTGGCAAATATCAAGTTACCCAAACTGAGCTCACAAGAAGCCGATAAATGGCTGAATGACAGCAAACCAAGGTTTGATGACAGCCTCAATAACCCATGGGAGTGATATTGGACAGTTGCATCTGGGTTGGACTGGCTGCCGGACAGATAACGCAACAAGCACTGCTAGAAGCAACCGGTGATACGCCGATCATGACCTCTGTTGTCTCTATTGGTGAACTCAGTTTTGGCGTTCACGTCTGTTCAGATCCAGCTGAGCGTGCGCGCCGGGCCTCTTTTTTACGGCAGATTGAAAGCTGCCCAACTCTGGATATCTCCAAACAAACCGCCGAAACTTTTGGCGTGCTGTGCGCAACATTAAAGCAAGCAGGTCGATCGCCCCGGCCAAGATACAACGATCTGTGGATTGCAGCACAAGCGATTGAAAACAGCTATGTGCTTTTGACACTGAATGGCAAAGATTTTGTAAACATGCCGGGCTTGCAATTGAAAGTGTTGAACACCGCAACTTAAGCCAACTACAACACCAATATCGCCCTGAAATCATTCACATTGGTGTGGGTCGGGCCGCTGACCACCAAGTCCCCCAAAGCCTCAAACAAACGGTAGCTGTCGTTGCGATCAGCAAATGCAGCAGGCTTTAAACTCAGGTGTTCGCAGCGCTGCAAACTGTCTGGCGTGACCAGCGCACCTGCGTTGTCCTCGACACCGTCTATGCCATCGGTGTCTGCGGCAATTGCCCACACACCGGGCTGCGACTGCAAAGCCATGGCCAGTCCCAAACAAAATTCTCCTGCGCGACCGCCTTTGCCTTTGGGCGTACCCGCCAGTTGCGGGCGAAGCGTGACGGTGGTTTCGCCGCCGCTCAAAATCACGCAAGGCTTTTGAAACGGTCCATGCCCGCGAGCCGCAGAACGCGCCAACGCCGCATGCACTTTGGCCACCTCGCGCGACTCGCCTTCAACTTCATCTGACAACACATACGCGTTCAAACCAGCAGCACGCGCTGCATCGGCTGCCGCTTGCAATGACTGCATGGGCGTGGCCATCATCAACACCTGATGCGCGGCCCATACCGGGTCATTCGGTTTTGGGGTTTCCAAGGCGCCTGTTTCCAGCGCCAGCCTCACCTCTGCTGAAATCCCAATGCCATACCTGTCCAGTAGGACCAGGGCTTGTTCGCAGGTGCTGTCATCGGCAACCGTCGGGCCGCTGGCGATCACCGCCGGGTCGTCCCCCGGTACATCGCTGATGGTCAGCGTCAACACTTGCGCAGGAAAACAAGCCGCCGCCAAGCGACCACCTTTGATGCGCGAGAGGTGTTTTCGCACCGTGTTCATTTCGCCAATCGGTGCGCCGCAAGCCAGCAATTCGCTGTTGATGCGCTGTTTATCCGCCAGATTCAATCCCGTTGCGGGCAATGTCAGCAAAGCAGAGCCGCCACCAGACACCAGACAAATCACCAAGTCATCAGCCGTCAAACCTTGCACAAGCGACAGCATGCGTGTGGCCGCGTCCATGCCCGCTTGGTCCGGCACCGGGTGGGCGGCTTCCACAATTTCAATGCGCGGCACCTGGCCCGGCGGGCGCAGCGGTGTGTGTTGGTAGCGGGTAACCACCAGCCCTTGCAAGGGTGCGTCCTGAGGCCACAACTGTTCTAAAGCCAGTGCCATGGCACCAGCGGCTTTGCCTGCGCCTACCACCCAGGTGCGGCCACGGGGTGGCTTGGGCAATAAGCCGGGCATGTTCAACAGAGGTTGGGCGCGCGCGACGGCGGTATCAAACAAATGGCGTAAAAACACGCCCGGGTGTTGCTGAGGATCGAGGTGAGAGGCCATGGTGCTTGAGGATAACGGATTCACTCAAGTTCAAGCGATTGCTGTCGATCAAACATAGGACACATTCCAAAGGACCCGTATGCAAGCCTCCGATGTCAGTAAATATTTGAAAGACTCCGCCAACAACCCGGAAAGCCTGTGGCTGATCGTTGCCTACGTGGTGTTTTTTCCGCTGGTGCTGGCCTGGGCGGTATGGAAGTTGCTCAACAAAGGCGCAGATGCATTTTTAGCGCAAGCGCTCTACAACACCAAGCTCAAGTATTTTCAAGATGCGCGCATTGAAACGCAAAAAGAAGCGCACAAACAGCAAATGATGTTCGAGTACCAGCAATACATGGCCGAGCGGGAAAAGCGTCTACAGGCTTATGAGAAAAAACTCAGGAACCAGACGCCCCCGCCAGATACCACTGCCCCAGCGCTTGACGCTCCTGCTCAGTGATGCCGGTGGCATTGTTCATTGGCATTTGTCGCAACACCACTGCCTGTTGGTAAATGGCTTGCGCATTGCCGCGTATCAGTTCGGCGCTGTCCAAACGCATATTCTTCATTTGCACTTGGGCACCGTGACAACTGGTGCAACGCTGTTGCACGATGGCCTGCACTTGTTCAAAACTCAAAGGTGTCGCAGTTTGTATGGCGCTTGGCTTTGATGTAGGCATCAATGCGACCACCAAGCCGATGATCAAGGCCGCACCAGCCAATGCAAACGGCCAGGGGTGAGCGGCTTTGCCCAAATGCCAGCTGTGTTTTTGCACAAAGAACTGACGGATCAACACACCGGCCAGCATCATCACAAACAAAATCAGCCAACGTTGCGGGTGGTTGACCAACAAGCCTTCGTGGTTGGCCAACATGGCGAACAACACCGGCAAGGTGAAATAGGTGTTGTGCACGCTGCGTTGTTTGCCGCGCAAACCGTAAACCGCTAAGGCATTCGCGTCATATGGCTGACCGGATG
>CANNRV010000188.1 GCA_947508145.1 Comamonadaceae bacterium | reverse complement strand
GACCGGCATGTGGATGCGATCAACGAGCCCAACCGCCCGATTCCCTCAGGCCGCATTCCCGGGCGCTGGGGTTTATACATAGCCGTGATTTGGACCGCTGTGTCTTTGGTCTGGGCTTGGCAACTCGGCCCTTGGGGCTTCAAAGCCAGTTTGCTTGCCTTGTTGTTGGCCTGGGGCTACAGCGCACCGCCCTTTCGCTTCAAGCAAGACGGCTGGCTGGGCAACGCGGCTTGCGGCCTGAGCTACGAAGGCCTGGCCTGGGTCACTGGTGCGGCGGTCATGTCCGGCGGCGCATTGCCAAACGCACACATTTTGACGCTGGCCTTGCTCTACAGCCTGGCGGCGCACGGCATCATGACCTTGAACGATTTCAAAGCCATCGAAGGCGACCGCCAAATGGGGGTCTGGTCGCTGCCGGTGCAACTCGGCGTCAAACGCGCTGGCGGCACGGCTTGCTGGGTGATGCTGTTGCCGCAGTTGGTGGTGGTGGGTTTGTTGCTGCGCTGGTCAGACTGGTCGTATGCGCTGGCGGTGTTGTTGCTGGTTTATGCGCAAGTGCCTTTGATGCACAAATTCATGAAAGACCCGGTGAAACAGGCCTTGGGCTTGAGCGCTTTGGGCGTACCGCTGTTGGTGGCGGGGATGATGGTCAGCGCGTTTGCATTGCGGCATGCCGCAGGGGCTGCGGCATGAAGTCTTGGTTCGAATCAATCCTGAAGTCTGGAGAAGACGTATGAAAAATGATACCTATGACGTGGTGGTGGTGGGTGGTGGCCCGGCGGGTGCAACCGCTGCAGACGATTTGGCCAAGCAAGGGCACCGCGTGTTGCTGCTGGACCGCCAGGGCCGCATCAAGCCTTGCGGCGGTGCGATTCCGCCGCGCTTGATCAAGGATTTCCAGATTCCCGATGAACTGCTGGTGGCCAAAGCACGTGCGGCCCGCATGGTGTCGCCGTCGGACAAAAAAGTGGATATCCCGATTGAAGGTGGTTTCGTTGGCATGGTCAACCGTGACCAGTTTGACGAATGGCTGCGTGTGCGTGCCGAAAACCACGGCGCGGTGCGCCAGCGCGGCGTCTTTGACAAGCTCACCCGCGACGACGACGGTGTCAGCCGCGTGCATTTCACGGTGCGCACCGACGATGGCCTGAGTTTCTCCGCCAGCACCCGGGGCCGCTGCATCATCGGGGCGGATGGGGCGAAATCGGAAGTCGCCAGACAAGCGGTGCCGGGCGCAGAAAAAACCAAATACGTGTTCGCTTACCACGAGATATTGCAAACCCCCGCCGGTATGGTGCAAACCGACACCGATCCGTCGCGCTGCGATGTGTATTACCGGGGCAGTTTGTCGCCCGATTTTTACGGCTGGGTGTTCCCGCACGGCGACACCATGAGCGTGGGCACCGGCAGTGCCGACAAAGGCTTTTCATTGCGCAGCGCCGTCGGGCGTTTGCGTGATGCGGCCGGTTTGCAGCAAGCCACCGTCTTGCGTCGCGAAGGCGCACCGCTGCCGATGAAGCCGCTGCCGCGCTGGGACAACGGGCGCGACGTGGTGCTGGCAGGCGACGCCGCCGGGGTGGTGGCACCTGCCTCTGGAGAGGGCATTTATTACGCCATGCTGGGTGGCCGCTTAGCGGCTGAAGCCGCGCATGAATTGCTGCTGACAGGCAGCGGTAAAGCCTTGAAGCTGGCGCGCAAGCGTTTCATGAAAGACCACGGCACCGTGTTTTTGGTGCTGGGCATCATGCAGTACTTCTGGTACAGCACCGACAAGCGACGTGAAAGCTTCGTCAAAATGTGCGAAGACAAAGATGTGCAAAAACTCACCTTTGATTCGTACATGAACAAAAAGCTGGAGCGGAAAAAACCGCTGGCGCACGTGAAAATTTTCCTCAAAGACATGGCGCATTTGATGGGCATGGCCAAGACCTGATTGAAGCATTGCTGCAAAGCAGGCACCGCAATGGGTGCCTGCACATCAGCAAATGTTGCGTTTAACGCAGTGCCTGTAAAGGAATGCCGCACGCGCTCAGTGCGGCGTGTATTTCTTGATCAACAGCAAGACCAGACGGATAAAGCCCAGCACCAGAAAAACACCGGTGATGTCGCCGATCAACATGATTTGCAAGCCGTCGACCATATTGCTGATGACCTGGTTCCAGTACAACACCAACTGGTTCATAGAGGAATTCAACACAGAAAACATCAAGCCCATGGCCGACAGCGTTTTCCAGTTGAGGTTGGTCAAATTGCCGTGCAATGACCAGTGTTCCATAAAAAATTTGCGGGTCAACAACGGGCCTATGGCATTGACAGCCGCCAGCTCAAACGACAAGGCAAGGTTGCCCGAAAAATAAAACCCCATGGCCGCACAAAAAGAGACGGTGAAGACACTGAGTGCGCCTATGCTGCCAAACACCAGCACCAGTAAAAATTTAAAACCGCTGGGCAAATGCACCAGGTGCGCGCCGGGGGCGAGCAGCAAAGGCGCTGTCAGCAGGTTGTTCAAGGCATAGACCGCACCAAAGCTGAGCGACAAAGCCAGAAAGGTGAAGGCGCGGTTGTGCCAGAAAAGTTGTCGCAACATCAGCGTGCAGTTTGAACCGATCGGATGGCTTGCGATAAGCGGTCGAAATAGGCTTGGCCGCTGACGGTCAAAGCCATGTATTTGGTGCGGCGGTTGGTGCCGCTGAACGTGGCCTCAACCAGACTCGCATGCAGCAACACATCCAGTTTGCGGTGCAGGGTGGCCGGTGAGCCCAGGTGTTTCAATGCCATCACGTCAGACACGGTGAGCAATTTGTCGTTCGCCACACCGATGGCGATTTCTTCCAAGATCAGTTTGGAGGTGGAGTCCAGCGGGGCGATATCCGGCGCTTGTTCCAAGGCTTTGAGAAGATTTAAAAAATTGATGTAATAGTTTTTTTTCATATGGTTTTCCTCTGCCGCGATTGTAGGCATGTGCGCCCACTTTACTGGTCATTTTGCGTAAATATCCTTGCTGTTTTCATCATAGCTGCGCTGTATGTTTGGCAGCGTACATATGCTCAAAGCAAAATGCCAATGCGACATCCGGCGCTTCTTCATGGATCAGGTGACCCAAGCCGGGGCAGGTACTTAATGCACCGTTGCTCAGCAGCGCCAGAGCTTGGCGGGCTTGGTCAGGTGGCACGGTGCGGTCGTTGTCACCGACCAGCATGCGTACCGGGCAAGTTAATTGCTGCAGCTTGTGTGCGCCGGATGACAAATCCCAAGCGGCCATCATTTTCAAAGCGCCTTGCGCATGCGACGGGCTGGCAACCAAGCTGGCATACAAAGCCTTGCCGCGTTCATCAATCTGTGAGCCGGTGGTGTGCAACAACTTGTCGACCATGCCCGGGCTGGCGGCTTGACGGGCAAACCATTGCGGCACCCAAGGCGTGAGCGCCAACAATTTGGCGGCGGGGGGAAACAGCACACCGGCCAGACCCGGCAGCGGCAGCCAGGCCGGGTTGATGCCTAGCAACACCTGCGGTGACAAGGTTTGGTCCAACACCATTTGCGCGGCAATCGCCGCACCTGCTGAATGGCCGATGAAGACATCTGCTGACCAGTTCATTTGTTGGAGCAACACGCCTATGCCTTGCGCCATGCCGGGCAGCGACATGCCGTCACCCGGGGCCAGGCTTGAAAAGCCGTGGCCTGGCAAATCAATGGCCAGCACTTGCGCGCGCTCGGCCAGCGGCAGCAGCATGTCGCGCCAGGTGTGCAAAGAGGCACCGGTGCCGTGCAGCAGCAGCACACGCGGGCCTTGTTCACCAGCTAGTTGCACATGCCAGCGCACACCGGCGGCATCGACAAAACGGCTGAGGTTGGCGTTAGGCCAGTGATGGCTGTGGCTTGCCCAATCCATGTACTTCTGTCTCAGCCCGGG